>QHZV01000476.1 GCA_003224785.1 Acidobacteriota bacterium | reverse complement strand
TCGCGAAGGCAGAGCACGACCTCAATCCGCAGCCGGATACGGCAAGGGCCGGCGAATTGAAGACCACTCCCTAGCTGCCCTGAATCGTTGATTGCACGGCGAGTGCCTCTCAGCCGCGTAAATTCCCCAAACGCTGTTCAGAATGATGCACTTAGAGTTTGGCTATGCTTAAATAGTAGCAACCCAGCATGCCATCTACCCGGACCCGAATTCGCCGCAGCATGGTCGCGCTCTCGCGCGGCGTTCACGGCTGGAGCAAGATCGCCTGGGGATTTCTCGCCACCGACCATCCGCTCCTGGCGCACCTCATTCCCATGCGCCGCTGCAATCTCGCATGCGAGTACTGCAACGAGTACGACGATTTCTCGAAGCCAGTGCCCCTTGAATTGATGTTCAAGCGGGTGGACAAACTGGGCGAGCTGGGAACGTCGGTCGTGACCATCAGCGGCGGCGAACCGCTACTGCATCCGGAACTGGACGACATCATAAGCCGCATTCGCAAGAACCGCAGCGTCGCCGGAATGATCACCAACGGCTATCTCCTGATGCCCGACCGCATCGAGCGGCTGAATAAGGCTGGCCTCGAGTGGCTGCAGATTTCGATTGATAACGTGAATCCCGACGAAGTTTCGAAAAAGAGCCTGAAGGTCCTCGATAAGAAGCTGCAGATGCTCGCCGAGTGCGCCGACTTTCACGTGAACATCAATTCCGTTGTCGGCGGCGGGGTGCACAATCCGCAGGATGCATTAACGATCGGCAAGCGCGCGCTCGAACTTGGATTTAGCTCGACCATCGGAATCATTCACGACGGCGATGGCCAGCTGCAGCCGCTCGGGGACGAAGAACGCCGCGTCTATCACGAGATGAAGAATCTCGAACGGCGCAGCTTCAGCCGTATCAATTCTTTTCAGGACAACATCGCCCTCGGCAAGCCGAACCAGTGGCGCTGCCGTGCAGGGGCGCGTTATCTCTACATTTGCGAGGACGGGCTGGTGCACTACTGCTCGCAGCAGCGCGGCTATCCCGCGATTCCGCTCGAGAAGTACACGATTGAAGACATTCGTCGCGAATATCTCACCGAGAAGCCCTGCGCCCCGCACTGCACGGTGTCATGCGTGCACCAGGTTTCGATCTTCGATGCGTGGCGTGCTCCGCAGAAGCCGGCACCCGTGGCTACACAGGAGTCAAGAGCGAGCGAGTTAGTGCAGATCGAGTAGCACTTTGTGCGGAGAAGTGCTTCATGAGCGGCGTCCCGTTTACGTGTATTCGCGATTGGGCAACAATAATTCGACTATTAGCGGAAGATGATCAGAACCTATCCGCTCGCCGGTGCGAAGGCTCATTGCGTACACATCGGGACTTACCAAACAGTGATCGATCGGAATCATGAATACCCTAAATCCCAAAAAGGTAGGCCACGACGGGAAAAGGCCAAAGCATAGCAGTTTAGATCGCCAATACAGATGTTTGGTGGTTCGAGCTGTTGCATCTGAGCTCCAGCCCACGCGAGCAGCGCGTTCCGCTTTTCGAAGTGTCCCGGTCGAATTGGGGCACGAGGATGGAGGGCTAGCAACGAAATTCTACTTTCGCCGACTTCCAACTTTAAAAGAATGCAAGGGCGGATGTCAGTCTCGGGAGCTGACGTAGGTAGGAAGGAGTAGGGAAACTGGCTGTAGATCCCAATTCCAGCTCCGTCCTCGCGAGGTAATACTTCGCAAAATGAATACTTTGTTGTCAGTGAACTTAGTGCGTCTGCCCACGTCTGATTAATTTCCTGCGCAACGATGACATTCGGCAACTCGCGATTGAGAACTGCTAGGCACGCCGCCGGGTGAGAATTCCCATGATGAACATTAATCAGGAGGATCTTGAGTTTGGCAGGGTTCGTCGCTGAAGCGGCTTCGCAGGACTTATGTCCATAGTACGGGATAATGGTTGAGAGATTAATGACCAGCGTAATCGCAGCCGCTGTTGCCCAACCCCAACTACCCCGAGCCAATGCTGCCAATACGCACACCAGGGCTGCAAGAAAATATTGAACGCGGAAATGACATGTAAGTTCAAAAACCTTGTGTATCCTGCCAAGATGTGCCATTGCGGTAACTGTCAGCAATCCTGTCGCGGTTACCTGGGTGAGAAGATCCATGCTGAATTGGCTATTACTGAACTGATGCACGCTCGTGGTTGTGATAGTTCAAAGATCCGATGTTCAACTCAAGGTCACTTCCGTCTCGCGAAGCACAGCCCCGACCACGTCTCATCAATCGCGCAGACTTTGTAATCTACCCAATCGTGGGCCAGCCCAAACTCGCGCACGATGTCTTCAGTCACATCCGTCGCCACCTTTGATGCCTTCTTGGGCCACGCCATCCAGAGCGGAGTTCTCTCCGGCAATGCTTTCGTGATCTGACGGAAATCGCGTACCAGTTCCGCTTGCGAGAGAGCAAATAGAACAGCAATCTGCGCGCGACGAGGATCGGAGACAAACTCCGCTCCCGCGGGCATCGGTTCCAGCTTGCGCTCGAACCGCTCCGGCGCATTCACCAGGAGCACGTTGTACTTCTCCCGAATGCCAAGTTTCTTGGGCAAGGGAGTGCCTGAATATCCCGCCATCGTCCCTGGCACGACCGGCTTGGCCAGCTTGCGACGGCTGGCTTTCTTAAGGGCACTCTCAATCTTTGCCCATTTGCAGAACTCTGCGTCAGGAATGAGTTGTTTTGCGCGACTGACTCGCTCGGCATCGCCATCCACGGACAG
>QHZV01000475.1 GCA_003224785.1 Acidobacteriota bacterium | reverse complement strand
GCCGTAGGCTTTGCGCGTAATCACAGTAAGCTTCGGCACCGTGGCTTCGGCGAAAGCGAATAGCAACTTGGCCCCGTGGCGAATGATGCCGCCATATTCCTGTTGCGTGCCCGGCAAGAATCCGGGGACGTCCTCGAACGTGATCAGTGGAATGTTGAAGCAGTCGCAGAACCGGACGAAGCGCGCGCCCTTTACTGACGCATTGATGTCGAGAGTTCCTGCCAGGAATGCCGGCTGGTTGGCGACGATCCCGACCGAGCTGCCGTTCATGCGCGCAAACCCTACGACGATGTTCTTCGCATAGTGCTCATGGACTTCAAAAAAATACCCATCGTCAACAATGGCGCCGATCACGTCCTTGATGTCATATGGCAGATTAGATTGTGCGGGAATGATCGTATCGAGAGCCGCATCAGCACGGTCAGTTGGATCAGTACAGGCCTTGCGAGGCGGATCATCAAGATTGTTCGATGGAATAAAGCTCAGGAGCTCCCGCAGCATGGACAGGCATTCGGCATCATCGTGCGCCAGAAAGTGCGCCACGCCGGAGGTTTCATTGTGAGTGGCTGCGCCGCCAAGTTGCTCTTTAGTGACATCTTCATGCATGACGGTCTTGATCACGTCCGGCCCGGTGATGAACATGTAAGAAGTCTTGTCCACCATGACGACGAAATCCGTAATCGCGGGCGAGTACACTGCGCCACCCGCGCATGGTCCCATGATTGCCGAGAGCTGTGGTACGACGCCGCTGTAGAGCGTGTTGCGCAGAAAAATGTCGGCGTAGCCACCCAGCGAAACCACGCCTTCTTGAATGCGCGCGCCACCAGAATCATTGAGTCCGATCACTGGAGCGCCGACGCGCGCGGCCATATCCATGATTTTCACGATTTTTGCGGCGTTGGTTTCTGAAAGCGATCCGCCGAAGACAGTGAAATCCTGCGCGAAGACGAAGGCCAGCCGCCCATCGACTCGGCCATAGCCAGTGATAAATCCGTCGCCATAATATTTCTGCTCCGATAATCCGAACTCATTGGTGCGATGGGTCACGAAGCGATCGGTCTCCTCGAACGTGCCTTCGTCGAGCAGGAACTCGACGCGCTCACGGGCCGACATCTTGCCTTCTTTGTGCTGACGCTCGCGGCGTTCTTTGCCGCCACCTTCTTCCGCGAGCTGGTCACGGCGCTTTAGCTCCTGCAGTTTCTGTTCGAGGTCCATGGCAGGGGATTATAGAACCGGCTGTTGGCTCTTGGCTGTTGGCAATGCTTGTGTGGGTCGGACATTCTTGTCCGACCAGCACTCGAACAGGACCCACGATGTTAGGTGATTTCGGGTACGTCAGGATTGTGCTGACAGCCTGGTCGGACAGGAATGTCCGACCCACACGAGTGTTGCTAACGACCCAACAGCCAACGACCCGACGGTACTCCGGTTACTT
>QHZV01000273.1 GCA_003224785.1 Acidobacteriota bacterium | reverse complement strand
ACATGTCTTCCATCTTCTTGATTTCGTCGTCGGTGAGCTTTTGGATTTCGGCAGAGGCGCGTTTCTCTTCGTCTTCCGTGACCTTCTTATCCTTGAGAGCTTTTTTGATGGCATCGTTTCCATCGCGGCGGATATTGCGAACGGCGGTGCGATGGTCCTCAAGCACCTTGTGCAGATGCTTGACCATTTCCCTGCGGCGCTCCTCGGTCAGCGGCGGCACTGGAACGCGAATGATCTTGCCGTCATTCATCGGGTTCAAGCCCAGCTCGGCGCTTCGAATCGCTTTTTCAATCGCGGCCAACTGCGTCGGATCGAACGGCTGCACCGTGATTAACTGCGATTCGGGTGAATGCACCTGCGCAATCTGATTCAGCGGCATTTGCGATCCATAGGCCTCGACCGTGACACCGTCGAGCATTTTTACGGATGCACGGCCGGTGCGTGTCGCCACCAACGCTTTGCGAAAATCGTCCACCGCTTTGTCCATCCGGCTCTTCAACTGCACGTATGTGTCTTTGAGTCCCGGAACAGCAGCCATCGTGGGCTGGGCCATGTCTCAGCTCCTCGAAAATAAGAATGAAACGCTGAATTATAAACCGAAGCAGGAATGCGACGAGTTTACTGGAGCACTGTCACGAATGGAACGGGTGCGAATTTACTTGGGCGCGTTGTCATATTCAGTTGAAAAACTCCCCGAATCTAGCTAGCACTACTCCTGGCAGCTCTTCCCTCTTCGCCTTACCCTTGAATCCCAGATCATGCCCCGCGCCTTCAACGGGAAGCAAAGAAGTTTTCGCCGGAATCAATTTGCGAGCAGACTCAATTTCCTCGATCGTACCAAACGGATCGCGCGTGCCTTGCAAGAATAATGTTGAGAGGTGAAGGTTGGGCAGGTGCTGGATCCTTAGCTTCTCCGGATGCCCAGGCGGATGCAGTGGGTACGACAACAGCAGCAGCCCGTCCACGAGCTTCTCTTCAGCAAGCAGCATGCTCGCCTGACGTCCACCGTAACTTTGCCCGCCTAAGAACACTCTGCCATTAGCAATTTTTCGAATTGCGGAAATTGCGTTACGAAGTCCTTGGCGGTCGCGCGCAGCTTCAGCAGGCCTCGGGGGACCAAAATGCCTGAGTTGTCGAAATGGCAAATCGCAACGAAGCACGATAAGCCCCGAGCCAGCAAAGGCTTCAGCCAACGCATGGAGCAAACCGGAGTGCGCGTTGCCGCCTGCTCCATGCGTGAGGATTAGCCCATCGCCGGAAGAAGACTCAGGCCGATGTAGAAATCCGTGAACGGGTGGATCGGATGAAGTGTCTGAAAAGCGCTCGGCGGACTCCATGCTAGAGATTATCTAACATGGCGCTTCATATCCAGGCGACAAGCGCCCACTTTTTACGTGAACTTTGCGGGTCGTGATCTTTTCGCGCTAGATCCGCACGATCCACAGCGGGCGAGATCACTTCGGGCCTGGCAGAGCCGGCTGTCCCAAATGTGTTACATGACCGCAGCGGGAATGTTGTCGAATTCCACGATCGAAACATCGTCGGGAACCCGCAATCCCACTTGTTGAAGTGCATTCATTGCGAGCACGAAGTGGTCAGCGTCCATGATCACCAATGCGCCTCGAGTGAAACCGGATTCATTAGCTCCCGCGACCGGCTTCCCTGTCCGCAAGGCGCGTGCCAACGCATTGGGCTGATAGTTCAAGTCACGCGCGGCCGCAAAGACGCGATCTTTGGTCGGTTGCGGAATTCGTTGCGATGCCGGGGTTTTGTTCAAAACGGCTGAGATCGTGCCCGGCGTGAGTCCCAAATGGTTGGCCACGGTCCTGAGCGTAACTCGTCCTTCTTGTTTGATGTCCATTGCGAATATCTCCCGCGCATTTGTGCGCTGTAGCAAAAAATTGTGAAAGAGCCAATTTGTACGAATTAGTTCGATTCGGGACAACAGGGCCGGCAAGCGGTTGCGACGGGGCGGAGAGCCATAATCACAGGACCTGCTACAGGGCAGCTATTACGCTTTCCACTGTGCCAAATGGTTTGGGCAATGTCCAATTGAAAAAATCTATGGAAGGCATTCCATGCTTTTGAAACGCATTCCCATGCATGCCAGCACTTCCGTAACACGGGAATCAGGTTGTGTACCTGTCATAATTAAGCCAAGTATGGGGCTTGATCTTTCTCTTCCAATTGATGACCGCTGGTTGCCGAAATCCATACTCTGCCTTCGCGATTACAACCTAAACAAATTTGCGAAAGATGTGATTGCCGGCGTCACCGTCGGACTCGTGGCGCTGCCTTTAGCGATGGCGTTTGCGATTGCCTCAGGACTGACTCCGCAAGCAGGAATTTACTGCGCCGTCGTAACCGGATTTCTCATTTCCTTGCTGGGCGGATCGAAGACTCAGGTTGGTGGCCCCACCGGCGCGTTCGTCGTCGTAGTGTCAGGAATCATCGCGGTGCACGGCATCGACGGCCTGTTCATGTGCACCATGATGGCTGGCGTGTTGCTGGTTGTGCTCGGCGCTACCGGCATGGGTTCCGCGGTGAAGTTCATACCGCGTCCGGTGGTGATTGGGTTTACGAATGGAATCGCGATTCTGATTGCCAGCACGCAAATCAAAGACTTCTTCGGTCTTCAGTTGGCAAAAGTTCCAGGCGAATTTTGGTTGCGGATGAAAGCATTGGCGGCCTCAGCGCCTACGTGGTCGGCACGCGCAACTTTGCTGGCAGCTTGCACCGTCGGTGTCATGATCGCTTGCCGCGCAGTCTCCAGCCGCATACCGGGACCGATTGTCGCGATGCTCGGCGCAACTGTAGCTGCGTACTTCCTGAAGCTTCCTGTAGAGACCATAGGCACACGTTTCGGCGGAATTCCGAGCGGCTTGCCTCACCTGGCGATCCCGCGCTGGCATGCCGGATTAGTCCATGGCCTACTTGGCCCTGCTTTCACAGTTGCAATGCTGGGAGCAATTGAGTCGTTAATGTCAGCTGTTGTTTCAGATCGCATGAGCAACGACCGCCACAATCCGAATGTGGAGCTTATTGGCCAAGGCGTGGCGAACATCGTTTCGCCAATGTTTGGAGGGCTGCCTGCCACCGGCGCTATCGCGCGCACCGCGACCAACATTCGCTCGGGTGCGCAGTCTCCGATCGCGGGCATGATTCACGCGCTTACGCTGTTATGTGTGCTGCTCTTCGCCGCGCCGCTGGCGAGTTATATCCCAATGGCAGCACTGGCGGGAATTCTATTGATCGTCGCCTACAACATGGGCGAGTGGCGCGAGATTCCACAATTACTGAAGCTGACCAAGACAGATATCAGCGTCTGGCTAGTGACCGTTGGCCTGACCGTGTTTGCCGATCTCACGGTCGCCGTTGAAGCCGGAATGATTCTGGCGGCACTGCTGTTCATAACCCGCGTCGCCAATACGACTACCGTTTCCCAGGTCACGGATGACTACATTGAAGATGGCCGCATTCATATCTTGCAGGACAAAGACATCCCTTACTACGCGACGATTTTCCGAATTCATGGGCCGTTCCTGTTTGGGGCAACGGATAAAGTTTCAGTCATCACAGAAAAAATGCACGAACTTCCACCGGTAGTCATCATTCGCCTGCGCAATATGACTGCTATGGATGCGACGGGAATTTACGCACTGGAAGAAATTGCTAAACAGCTGCATGCCTCAGGGCGGACACTGATTTTGTGTGGGGCACGCGAGCAGCCCGCAGAAATAATGCATCAGGCGGAATTCGAGGAAGTAGTGGGCCGAGAAAACATTTGCGCCAATGTGAACGAGGCGCTGCGGCGGGCGGAAGAAGCGTTTGAGAGGATCAATGCCAAGGCTGCGACCGCAAAGTAGTAACCACTTCTCACCAATTCGGCGAGAAGTGGGGGGCAAACCCCATCTCGAACGTATTGAGCGAACGCTAGCCGCCGAACGGTAACCAAAGTAGCAATACTTTCCCGTCTCGCATTTCTTCTGGGTGTTGAAGTCCAATAGAGATAGAATTCGTTTCAACTCTTTCGGAATTGGGGACACACGTGAAAAGACTTTGTGGTCTTGCTGCGCTCGTCTGTTGCGCGTCGTTACTGTTTGCACAAAATCAGTCCGGGAACGCTACTGCTTCCGCGCCGGCGACCCCGGTTTCGCGCACTACGAAGGCGGTGCACTATCGTCCCGGCGGGTCGCTGAAAACAGCATTCCAGGCTACCGAACTGCTGCCCGGATCGAGCGGCGAGGCGAAGATTGAAGCCAAGAAGACCAATGTCGCGATTGATGCCAAGTTTCAGGGCGTGGAGGACGCAACCAAATTTGGGCTTGAATATCTGACTTACGTGTTGTGGGCGGTTTCGCCCGAAGGCCGCGCCGTGAACCTTGGCGAGTTGGCGCTTGATCATAGCAACGCACACCTGAAGTCACTCACTGACTTACAGACCTTCGGTCTGATCGTGACAGCAGAGCCCTACTCGGCTGTAAGCGAACCCGGCAACATGGTTGTCATGGAGAGCGTGGTCCCCGAGAATGTTGCACAGGGCGAGGAAATCAGCGCCAAATATGAATTGGTCGGTCGCGGAACGTACTCGGCGAGCAATGAACACATCCAAAACGCGATTTTTGGAATTGACCGCACCACGCCGCTGGAGTTGTTCGAAGCACGAAACGCGCTCAGGATTGCGCACATTGCGGCGGGCGACAAATATGCGAATTCGATCTTGGCCAAGGCCGATGCACAACTCAAACAGGCGGAAGACGCGTATCGGCAGAAGCAGGGCAAGACAGCAGTAGAGTCGGCTGCGCGTGAAACTGCACAGACCGCCGAGGAAGCTCGCGTGATGGCCGTGAAGCAGCGGGCCGAAGATGAGGCCCAAGCCAAAGCCGCTGCTGAAAAGAAAGCTGCCGAAGATCGCGAGGCCCAAGCCCGGGCCGACGCGGAAGCCCAAGGGAAACGCCGCGCCGAGGCCGAGGAAGCAACTAAGCAAGCGGAAGCTGCCAAAGCCGAAGCTGAACGCATGAAGGCAGAAGCCCAGCAGGCTGCACAAGAGGCCGCGCAAGCAGCTGCCGAAGCCGCGCGTCAAAAAGATGAAGCTGAAAAAGCCAAAGCTGAGGCGGTAGCACAGCAACAGACATTGGCTGCGGAAACGGCCAAAGCCCAGCAGGCTGCGGCGCAATCCGAGCAATTGCGGCAGCAGGCGGAAAAAGAAAAGCTGGAGCTGCGAGCCCGACTGTTGCAGCAACTCAATTCCGTTCTTGCGACGCACGATTCGGCGCGCGGGCTCATCGCCAGCATGTCTGACGTGCTGTTCAAGACGGCCAGCTTTGAGCTTTTGCCCGGTGCACGCGAGCGTCTGGCCAAAATTTCCGGAATCATACTGGCGCACCCCAGCCTTCATCTTCA
The DNA here is from genome assembly GCA_003224785.1 of Acidobacteriota bacterium. Taxonomy (GTDB): domain Bacteria; phylum Acidobacteriota; class Terriglobia; order Terriglobales; family Acidobacteriaceae; genus Gp1-AA145. The sequence continues at coordinate 8,149 of QHZV01000273.1, read as the reverse complement.
AGTAGAGGGCCACACCGATAGCGTTGGCAGTGATGAGTATAACCAGCAACTCTCGGAAAAGCGCGCTTCCGCCGTACGGGACACGGCCGAGGGGCGTCAACAGAACAGGCGAGTTGAGATGGTCATTTCCGGAGACGCAATCGGAAATCCCTCAGAAGCGAACAAGACCTTGCAGCAATAATGCTCGTGTGGGGTGGGTGCCCTCACCCACCAGCACGAGGGTGTCGGCAACGGTCTGGGATTTCGCTCTGCCGACTTGACGTTCTGCCCTATCAACCGCCAAAATCGTAACCGAGGTGTTCCATGCTGGCTTATCTGTTCCTGATTCTTGCGGTTGTGTTTCGTCTGGTTATCCCGCACATGCAGCCGCATCCGTGGGACTTCACTCCAGTGGGGGCTTCTCTGCTTTTCTTCGGCGCTTACGGATCACGGCGTCAGCTATGGATTCCGATCGTGCTGCTGGCCGCTACCGACGTGTATCTCACAACTCAGGTTTATAACTATCCATTCGCGTGGGACCACTTCGTTTCCTGGGGATGGTATGCGGCGACCGTATGGTTGGGGACGCGCTTGCGTGATCGCGCACAGCCCCTTCCCACGTTAGGCTTGGCATTGACCAGTTCACTGGCTTTTTTCGTCGCGAGTAACTTCGGAGTGTGGGCTGCGTACACCATGTATCCGAAAACTCTCTCAGGATTGATGCTCTGCTACGCTGCTGGACTGCCCTTTTATCAGCACCGGATTATCGGAGATTTGCTCTTCACGGCTGCGATGTTCGCGGTGCCGGTCCTGATCGGCCTGAGATCAAGCAAGTTGAGCGGAGATCGCGCGGCGGCATAGAACTAGCTCACAGCTTCCTGAGGCGGGCGTTTCCTTATTCGCCGTAAGAACAACCAAACTCCCACTGTAGCGCCCGTCACGATCAGCACCCAAGAATAGTGCTCGGTGAAAAATATTCGCAGGGTGTGAACCACTCCGGGGCCAAACTTTATTACCAGGATTGCCAGGATCAGAAAACGTATTGTGCGACCTAGAAAAATTGCGCCCAAAAAGTGCCAGATGCTCATCTCGGCCACTGCCGCTGCAAGCGCGAAAGCCTTAAATGGAGTCGGCGGCGGCAGCATCGCGGGCAACATCAAGCTCCAGAACGGATGCTTATCGAACGCATCGTGCATTTTCTCGAAACGCTGAGTTGAGAGCCGCTTGCGCAGCAACTCTTCTCCGCCCGCGTATCCAATCCCATATACCACAAGGCTGCCCAATGCCGACCCGGCTGCCGCCATGAGAACAAACAGCAGCCAACGAGCATGGTTCTGTGCCACATAGATGCCGACCACTACGTCCACCGGCAGGCCAAACGCCGCGCCATCGAGGGCAGCGGCCGCAAACACACCCCAGATTCCAAGCGGCTGAAGAATGTGCCAGAGAAATGCGGTATAGCGGGCGAGAATGTGTTTCAGTGCTCTCATCTAAAAATCAATTCACCACAGAGACACCGGGGCACAGAGCAGAACGAATCGGTGCCAATGTGGACGGAATTAATGACGCTGGAAGATCAATGCACTAGTTTCTCTGTCTCTGTCCCCGTGGAAACGTTCAGTTCGCCAGGTGCTCGGTCTTCCCCGCGAGCAATTGGATGGCATGCGGCATTAGTTCTATTACAGCCTGCAACGAATCCGCTGCGCCAGCAGGACTCCCCGGAAGATTCAGCACCACCGACGTGCCGCAAACGCCGCATATCCCGCGGCTTAAGACTGCAAATGGAGTCTTCTTTTCGCCCTCGCGCCGCATGCGCTCAGAGATGCCGTCCAACATCCTGCCGCACACCGTGCGTGTGGCTTCGGGAGTGACATCCCGGGCGGAAATTCCCGTCCCACCGGTGGTTACAACCAGTCGCGCCTTCCGCGCCAGTTCGACAATCGCCTTTTGGATCGCGCCGTGATCGTCGGCCACTATTCGGCTCTCGACCACGGAAAATTGATGTTCTTGCAACACGCGGGACACTGCCGGACCGGACAGATCGTTGCGTTCTCCGCGGGCGCACGAGTCGCTCACAGTGAGCACTGCAGCGCGAAAGGTTTCAGGAATCGAGGAGGACATCCTCTTCCTCCTCACTCTGGCCGCCGCTGTCGCGGCGAGACTCGTCGAGCAGCCGCAAGCCCTCCATCAGCAGGCCTTGCGTGTTGAGCGTGGTGGACTGCTGCTTAGTCTTGCCTTCGCTGGTCGCCTGTGAGCGTGTCGTACGCCGCGTGCTGCACCTGGCCTTCGCTAAAGTACATTTCGCATTTGTCGCCTTCGTTGGTGAGCGTGAGCAGGCAGCTCTTCCGCCCCATTTCAAGCGACTGCACGAGATCAATGACGTTCATCTGCGCCAGGCTGCCGCGCACCACGCCATCGGACGACGATGACTTCGACATTTTCTCAAGCGAGATCTTGTCAATCAAACGCTTGATGCGTTGCGTCGCGTCCTTTAAGAAAAACGGCTTCTCAACGAATTCATCAGCACTGTGGTCTTGGAGCGAAAGCTTGTCAGAAATATCTGACTTAGTTGCGAGCAGGACGATAGCGATGGCCGACGTGCTTGACCGGCTCTTGAGTTTGTCAACCAACTGACGCCCATCCATCCCTGGCATGCGATAGTCACTGACCACCACGTCTGGAGGGTCGTCAACCGCTTTGAGCAGCGCATCAGCACCGTCGGTTGCGGTGGTGACTTTGGCCATTGGCGAGAGCGCGTCCCGCAGCATCGCCAGCACCATCGGATTGTCATCTACGAGCAGCAGTTTGACGTTGCTTTGCATGGTTAGCTTTCAGCTCTCAGCCTTCCGCTATCAGGAAATCTACTTCTTGCGAATGTAATTGCCGCTCTTTCCACCTGTTTTTCGTTCGAGCATGATCTCTCGAATTTCGATGCTTTTATCGAGCGCTTTGCACATGTCATAGACGGTCAGCGCTGCCACACTTGCGGCCACTAGCGCCTCCATTTCGACGCCAGTTTCTGCATTAGTCTTCGCAGTAGTAGAGATCGTAATCCCATTCTCGCATTGCCTTAATTCGACATCAACGTGTGAAAGCGGAACCGGGTGACACAATGGGATCAACTCGGAGGTCTTCTTTGCGGCCATGATCCCAGCCAGACGCGCGGTTTCGAGCGGATCGCCTTTCGGATTGGTGGCTAGCGCCTTGAGTACAGCCGGCGCCATCGCCACAAAAGCACTGGCGCTCGCTTCGCGCGCACTTGCTGGCTTGGAGGAAACGTCCACCATTCGGGCGCGGCCGGAGCGGTCGTAATGTGAGAGTTTGGGCAAACTCGGTTCTTAATCTTTAGCGGTTACCTCTTAGCGACGCATGCAGTGCGATTTAATAGTTTGGCTAAGAGCTAATTGCTAGAAGCTGGATTTTAGCAGCACCGGAACCCATTCTCCGGCTTCGATCCGCTCACGATCTGGCGTTACAATTACGAAGCAGTTGGCGCGCGCCGCGGAGGCGATGTCGCCCGAGCCCTGCCAAGCGATCAACTCCACTGCAGATTGCTCGAATTCGCCAGAAATTGCCGCGGGCAGAAATCTCCTCAATCCGATCTTTGTCTTGATCGCCGTTTTCAATTTCGCGCGGAGGAACATCAATTTTTGCGGAGTGGCGCCGCTAAGCGCACTGATCAGTGGCCTCCCAAACAGCCCGAATGTCACCATAGTCGAGATTGGGTTTCCTGGAAGACCGAAGAAGTATTTGCGCTCGCGATGGGCCTCGCCACTTGGGACACTGCCGAATACGATCGGCTTTCCCGGCTGAATCAGCGCGCCCGTAAAAAAGAACTCGGCTTCCAACTCGCTGAGGACCTGCTCGACTAAGTCGTACTTTCCCATTGAAACACCACCCGCAATCAGCAACAGGTCGGCTTCAAGTCCTTCCGTCAGCAGTTCACGCAATCGCGTGGGTTCGTCGGGCGCGATCGGCAGCAGGACTGGATCTCCGCCTGCTGCCAGGATTTGAGCCGCCAGCGAATAAGTATTCGAATTTCGAATCTGCGTCGGGCCAGGTAGCAGATCCACGTCAACAACTTCGTCGCCGGTCGAGAGCACCGCAACGCGCGGCTTCGAATTAACCAGCAATCGAGAGCGGCCTACAGACGCGGCAAGTGCAATCTCTGCATAGCTCAGCCTGGTGCCCGGTTCCAGCAGTTTATCTTCGCGTTTCGCCTCAGCTCCCTTAGAAACAATGTTTTCGCCCGTGGAAACAGCTCTCGCAACCTCGATCCGACTGCCGGAACGCGAGGTGTACTCAACCATGACAATCGCATCTGCGCGCGCAGGTGCCGCCCCGCCAGTCATGATGCTGATCGCTTGTCGCTGGCCAAGCTCAGGAATGTGGGCCTCCCCAGCTTTAATTTCCCCAGTTACTTCGAGTGTGGCGGGAACTTTTTGAACGTCGGCAGACCGGACGGCAAATCCGTCCCGGGCCGCACGCGGAAACGGCGGGAAATCGCGATCGGCGTAAATCGGCTCAGCTAAGACTCGCCCCACTGCGTCAATCAACCCTAATAATTCTCGCCCATGAGGGCGTAGTTGAGAGGCATGCTCCTCCACAACGTGCCGTGCTTCTTCAAACGTAAGAATGCGCGAGGGTTGGAAAGAAACAGCCATCAGCAAATGATAGGAGGGACAAAAGAGAAAAGCGAACCGGACGAAAATTACTTCTGCGGCACTGCAAGCCTTTTCGCCAGTTCGCGCGGATCAACGGCATGGGCCAGGGCAATTTCAGGAGTAACCAGTCCTGCGCGCACCAGCTTTTCGATTTCTGCATCCAGTCCGAGGGCCTTCGAAAGGTTGTTGGAGGTACTTGTCCCGTCCAGCAAACGATCCAGCAACTTCGATCCCGATTTCAGCACTTCGAAGACCGCGATGCGATTATTGTCTTCCCGCTTGGGAACCAGGCGTTGCGAAATCACGAAGCGCAGCATGCGTCCGATGCGCTCGCGCGTACCGGCCTGCTCCGCCGCCGGAAACGCCGCCACGAAGCGCTCTACAGTTTGCTGGGCGTTCAAAGTGTTCAAAGTCGAGAGAACCAGATGCCCGGTTTCGGCGGCCTCAAGCGCAAGTTCCATCGTTTCCCGATCTTTCAACTCTCCAACCGCGATCACATTCGGCGCTTGCCGGAGGGCCGCGCGTATGGCCTGCGTAACGCTAGGTGTGTCACTGTGCAGCTCTCGTTGATGAACCGTGGCCAGTTTGTGATTGTGCAGGAACTCGATAGGGTCCTCAATGGTAATGATGTGGCAAGTCTCCGTCTCGTTGATGTGATTGAGGAGTGCCGCAAGGGTGGACGACTTGCCCGATCCGCGAGGACCCGTAACCAGGACCAGCCCATCACGCAGAGTTGAAATTTCGCGAAGGTTTTCGGGAAGCCCCAGGCTCTTAAAGTCCGGGATGGACGTCGGAATCACACGCATCACCACAGCGCAACTGCCCCGCTGAATAAAAATATTGACCCGGAACCGCGCCACTCCTGCCAGAGCGTAGGAAATATCGCAATAGCCCTGCTCTCGCAACATGCTGATAGCAGCTTTGTTGTTCCCGATAAGGTCGGAGGCTATCCGACGCGTGTCGTCGGCAGTGAGTGAAGACATACCACGAGTGTCGAGAGGAACGAACTCTCCGCTCACCTGTACCTGAAACTTGCGCCCCGGAGAAAAGATCAGGTCGCTGATGCGCGAATCGGCCCGCAGGATCGCCGTGAGCAGATCGTCGGTAGCAGCGCCGCCCGAAACCGCATCGAGCGAGACTTGAAGGAGAGCTGTGCCAGGGGCGGCCATTTCGTTTGTTGATCAGTCAAGTGAAAACGCGGCGTTACGCCACGTTTTCACACTTCAGTTCAACTGTAGCGAAATGGCACGTAGTCATTCCAGAAAGAACGACAAGTTCATAGACCTTCGTAACTTCCGCCTGCCGCAGACTCCAAACGCCAGCACCGAATCAGCAGCTACTATTTCTTCTTCTTGGTGCCATAGGTCGTTTCAACCTTCGTACCCAAGGCCGCCAAAATATCCTTGGCTTCCTGTGCGTGTGGACCGTTGGGCTGGAGTTCAAGATACTTCTTCAGCGATTCGACAGTTCCTTCAGGTGGAATCATTTTCCCGCTGCTGTCCATGGTGACACTCTGCATCTGTCCCGAACCTTTGAAATAGTACGCATCGGCGTTGTTAGGATCGGCAGCGATCGCTTTATCAAACGCGTCAAGAGACTCCTTGTGCGCATTGGGATCCCCAGGGGCATTCATCAAAGCGATTCCCATGTTGACGTAGTAATGCCCCGCGTGCGCGGGATCGAGCGCGAGCGCCTGCTTGTAGGCCTCGGCTGCCTCCGCTGACTTCCCACTCTTTGAGGCAGCGGAACCGAGATTATCGTAGTAAGCGGCCAGACGCGTCTGGTCTGACACTTCGGGCGCCTTCCCTGCTTGTGCTGGTTTCTGCGATGATGCATTACTCATCGCTGTCTTTCGCAGGTCAATGGCTTTTTGAAAGTCGGTGTATGCCTCCGAGTACCGCTTGGTCCTTTCTGCTGCATCGGTCTGGACCCTGGCAGAGTCCGTATACGCGGCGCCGAGCTTGAACCAGACCAGGTCCTCGTTTGGCACCAGTTGCGCAGTCTCATTCAGAGTCGAGATTGCGCCGTCATAGTTAGTATTTGCGGTGGCGGTGTCTCCCGACTTTGCTGCCGTCGCCGCTGTCTCCAGCTGAGCAGACGCCGCTTTGAGTTTGTCATTTGCCACTTTGATGTTGGCGTTGTACTTCTGGTTATTCGCCTGAGCTTCCTGCGCCTGCTTGACCTGCTCGGGAGTCATGCCCTGTTAAGGTCGAAGTCGAGGTTCTTCTCGTCGGACGAGACGGGGTAGTTATTGACCTTGTCCAGTTCCTTGCCGTCTTTGCTCAGAGTGACGGTGTATTTGCCGGGTTCTATTCCAAGCGAAAAATACTCGCCCTTCTTGTTGGTCTTCAGGTTTAAGGTGCGGCCATTGTCGTTGTTGTGCCAGACCACCTGAGCATCGGTGATCGGGTTGCCTTCGGCGTCCTTACAAATACCCTTTACAGTGGCAGTCTGCGCGAGCGCCGGAACTGTCAATAGAACCGAGAGAAATGCGAACAGCGTGATGAAAATCAGGTTGCGTTTCACTCAAGCCTCCTGGCCGCGCGCAAATCGTGGCGAAGCGGCCCTTTCTGTCGTTTTGGCACTGAAACTTATACAAGCTGCGGCGCCGAAACGTAAGCAATTGGATCGGCGGATCCCGCTTCTCGAAATGCTCGTAGGCGCAACACGCAGCTGTCACATACACCACACGCGCGGTCCTCACGGCTATAGCAGGACCACGTTAAGTCAAATGGCGCTCCGAGCTCAATCCCCCGGCGCACAATGTCAGACTTCCGCATCGCAATCAGCGGAGTCACAATTTCGATGCCGCGAGCCTTGGTTCCGGCTTCAATAACCTTATTGAACGCGTCGTAATAAGCTGGGCGGCAGTCGGGATAGCCAGAGCTGTCCTGTTCGACGGCGCCAATGTATATCTTAGACGCGCCCAGCACTTCTGCCCAACTCACCGCCACCGCAAGGAAGTGAGCATTTCGAAAAGGGACGTAGGTGACCGGAATATCGTGGCCCAGGGTATGCGACTCCGGAACTTCGATTTTGTCATCCGTCAGAGCGGAGCCGCCGATCAGCCTTAAAGCTTCATTCCGCACGATCAAGCGTTTCTGAATGCCCAGCTGATCACAGATTCTTTGAAACGAATCCCGTTCGCGTTCCTCAGTGCGCTGCCCGTAACTGATGTGCAGCCCAGCGACTTCGCAGTCGCGTGCTGCGAGCGCTGCGCAGACACAGGAATCCATGCCTCCGCTGAGGAGAACGACGGCGCGTATCTTGGAAAATTGCATCACCATCACTCTTTAAGCAGCTCGGGCAGTTCGGTGGTGTGAATCGCCCGATCACCCGATCACCCGATTCCTAGACCCCTTTCATCGCCGGGTCCCAAATCAGCTTGTGTATCTGTAACCCAAGCCGGACGGGAACGTTGTCTTCCAAAATCCATTCGGCTAGCTCCTGCGGATCAATCAGGCAATTGGATGCGTCCCGCGCGCCTGATGCGCCCTTGCGGAATG
>QHZV01000272.1:3877-18043 GCA_003224785.1 Acidobacteriota bacterium | reverse complement strand
AAAACGAGATCCTGATGCATCGCGCGGCCAAGCTCGGCTTGCTGGCGACCGATGAAGAAGTGGACCGCAAGCTGAACGAGATCAAGTCACCATACAGCGCCGGGGAATTTGCGCAACGCTTAAGCGAACGCAAATTGTCGATTGACGATTTTCGCCATGATATCCGGCGAACCCTAACCGCGGAGAAGGTCCTGCACAAGGAAATTACTTCCAAGATCAATATCACGCAGCAGGACATTTCCGCTTACTACAACCAGCACAAGTCTGAGTTCAATCTTATTGAGCCGCGATACCACTTGGCGCACATTCTGGTGACTACTTCACCAGGACAACAGAGCCAGGAGAGCGGCAACAAGGCACGGAATGAGGCCGAGGCGCGCAGGAAGATCGAGACTGTAATGACACGCCTGCAAGCTGGAGAGGATTTTTCCAGCCTCGCGATGAATTACTCAGAGGACAGCGCGACGGCGGCGAACGGCGGAGATGTTGGCATCGCACCAGAGTCGGCGCTGAAGCAAACCGACGCTGCTACCCGCGAGAGCGTCGTCAAACTGAAACCCGGACAGTACACGCCGATCATTACGCTGTCCAATCCCGCAACGAAGCAGGTTGCAGCCTTTCAAATTGTGAAGCTGATTGCGCTTGAGCCGGCGGGACAGCGCGAGATTTCCGATCCGCGGGTGGAACAAGAGATCCGCTCGCAACTCCAGGATCATCGCGAGCAATTGATGAAGGCGGCTTACTACGAAGTCATGCGCGACCAGGCAAAGATTGACAATTATTATGCGCAGAGACTGCTGGAAAAGTAGCATTCAGCAGTCAGCCGAACTATTAGAATCGATTTGCGCACTCCTCGGCCCACCCTAATGCGCACCGAGGTCGCGAGCGAACAGGCCGCACGCAAAACAGCCCTGATCTGCTTACTCCAGCACCGCCAGCACATCGCCGGCATTCACGTTCATACCTTCCCGCGCCAGCAACTGCTTTAACCTGCCGTCCTTTGGCGAACGGAGTTCATTCTGCATCTTCATGGCTTCGACCACAACGATGCCCATGCCGGCTTTTAAAGTGTCGCCCTCATTCGCCAGTACGCGAACGACTTTGCCGGGCATGGCAGCAGTCAGTTTGAGCGGTCCAGCGGTGTCTTCTCGCGCACGTTTTTTGGTCTTCAGAGATCTCGTATCTTGCAGCGCAACGTCGTATTGACTGCCACGAATGAAGATTCGCTGACCCTCCGTGAGGTATTCGCGACGTACTTCAAATGATTTCCCGTTCAAAACAATCGAAAGTGCGTTCGGCCCGAGCTGAATGGCATCAACTATGAGTTCGCGATTATCCAGTCGGCAAGTCCAGCAGTCTGGGTGTTCGGGGGTGCGAGCCTTCTTCAGATCGATCCGATAAACCTTGCCATAAATGTTGATGTCGTATTGCATGCCTGGTTATTGAAGTGATTCAGTCCGAGCCGCTCGCTTCCAACCTGATTGTGCTTTGGTCTGCGGTGTGTCTTTGTTTTTGTGTGTTCCAAGACTCGCAAAAATCGCAGCAGCAATGGCAGCAATTTCCTGGTCCCCACCGGGTCCGGGGGCGCCTGCTTGAGAAAGGCGCTCCAAATATCCCGTGTCAGTTTCACCGGCAACGAATGCTAGATCGGAAAGAATTCGGCGGAAGAGCGGCAGATTGCTCTTGATCCCGCCGATAAAGTACTCATCAACCGCTCGCCGCAAGCGATGAATCGCCTGCTCTCGCGTATCGCCGTATCCAATCAGTTTTGCAAGCAACGGATCGTACGCAACCGGAACGTTCCATCCCCCACAAATTCCGCTATCAAGGCGTATCCCCGGTCCAGCAGGCTCAGAAAGAACCGTGATTTGCCCCGGACTGGGAAAGTAATTTTCGTCCTCAGCATAAACGCGGCATTCGATTGCATGCCCGCGCGGGTGAACTTCCGCCTGTGAAAACGGCAGCTTCTCGCCGCCGGCGATGCGAATCTGCAGCTGCGCCAAGTCTAGTCCATAAACCAACTCTGTGACCGGATGCTCCACCTGCAAACGAGTATTCATTTCCAGGAAATAGAACTTGCGGTCAGCGTCGGCGAGGAACTCAATCGTTCCGGCATTCGTGTATCCGACTGCTTTGGCCGCCTTGACTGCAATTTCTCCCATCCGCTTGCGCATGTCGGTGTTAACAAAAGGCGACGGCGATTCTTCCAGGACCTTCTGATGGCGGCGTTGAACCGAGCACTCGCGTTCTCCAAGGTGAACGCAATTTCCGTGCTCATCAGCGAGAACCTGAATTTCAATATGCCGCGGATTCGTGATTGCCTTTTCAAGGTAAACTTCGTTGCTTCCAAAAGCACGATCGGCTTCACTTTGGGCCGCTGCGAATGACGGTGCCATTTCGCCCGCGCTCCCGACCAGGCGCATCCCCTTGCCGCCGCCGCCAGCCGCGGCTTTCAGCATCACTGGATATCCGAGCTGTGCTGCCGTTGTTCGAGCTTCCTCCACACGGCACCCCGGCCATTTCCATCTGCTGACGCGCACGCGTCTTCGAACCCATCACTTCGATCGCACTAGCGGGTGGCCCAATAAATTTGATACCAGCCCGCTCGCAGGCGCGCGCGAATTCTGCATTCTCCGAGAGAAATCCGTAGCCGGGGTGGATCGCGTCGGCGCCGCTCGTCCGAGCGGCATCGAGAATGCGCTCGATATTCAGATACGAGTCCGGCGCGGGAGTAGGCCCAACCCGGTATGCCTCGTCAGCTTTCAGAACGTGCATTGCCACTCGGTCCGCGTCGGAGTAGATTGCGGCCGAGCGTATTCCCATCTCCCGACAAGCTCGAAGCAATCGAACGGCAATTTCTCCACGGTTGGCAATCAGGATTTTCTTGAACATTAATTGTTAGTTTCCAAGGCAGGCCGATAGCGAATCGCTTTGCTAAACGCACACAACCATCCCGCAGCAACTACCGTACTATAGGACTTCTCACGTCATGGCATCCACTTCGGAGTCTAACGCGTCCGCACGTGCGGCATGGAGCAGGCCTCTGGCGGCAATCGCGCCGCCGGCGCTGCTTGTGGTTGGCCTCCTGGTGCGTCTGGTGGGCGCGCATTCCCTCCGTGATCGCGGGAACGGCGGCGGGTTGGCTGGTTTACGCGTGGCTTCGACGCGTAGCCGACGACAGCGCGGCATTGATCGCGCTTTCCCTTCTACTATTTTCTCCGGCACTGATTTACCTGTCTTTTGAAGTCAGGCAATACGGGCTCGTCATGGCATTCATGGCCGCGACGCTGTACTTCCTCGACCGAGCATTGATGCAGGACTCTCCGGCCTTGATGCTCGCTTCGATCCTGTCACTCTATCTCGCGCTGATGACGCACTACTGCGCGCTGATATTCGCACTGAGCGTAGGTTGCTATGCCTTGCTTCGCCTCGCATCTCTCCGTCCGCGCAGTTCTGTCGCTTCGCTTTGGGTCGTCGGCCAGATTGGTGGGATCGCATTGGCCGCGTTTTTCTGGAAGACGCACATTACGCTCATCCGGAGAGTCGGAATGGTGCAACATGTCGCCGAATCCTACTTGCGTGGCTCTCTATTTCAGCGCGGGCAGGAGAATGCGATCGGCTTCGTTCTGAAATCCAATATCCGCGTCTTTAGGTTTTTGTTCAGCCAAGGCGCGATTGCGATTGTTGGCATGCTGCTGTTTGTATTGGCTGTGGTCCTACTATTTCGGTCAGGCGCCGCCCTGGAGTGCCGTCCCTACACGGCTGGAGATAGACGCGCAACATCGAGGCAACTGGGTTTGCTCTTCCTGCTCCCATTCGTCGTGAATTGCGCTGCCGCTTTGGCGGATATTTATCCCTACGGCGGCAGCCGGCACAACTCGTATCTCGCAATCTTCGCGATGCCGGCAATCGCAACGGCACTGGCACGATGGAAGCTACGCCCAATCTGGATCAAGCCCGCTGTCATCATCACCGCGCTTGGTATTTGCAACTTCTTTGTGTCCCCGGCAGGCGCTTACATTCCAGCGAAGCACCAGAAGAGGGCGTTTATGCATGCCGCGGCGGACTGGGTCGGAGCGTCACTCCCGCCACAATCGATCATTCTGGCCGATTATGAAAGCGGACTGCTCGCCGGGTACTACATCTGCCACAAAAATATTGTGCAGACCGCTCCGCCGTTCCAACTTTTCATGCCGTCTCCGTGCGGTGAATACGAGTCCGTCACGCTGCTTCCGCCTTTGTGGGTGTTTCGAGCCACAACATTTCCGGACCAGATGCGTGAACTCCAGCGAACTCTCGTCCACTATCAGTTGGATCAGGGACGGCAAATCTGGCTATTTGAGGCCGGCTACATCGTGGACAAGGAACCGGAATTCCGTGCTCTGCTCGCGCAATACGGGTGCGGGAAGCCGCAGGAATTCGGGCCAAATATTTTTGTGTGCAGAATCTCGTTGAACGAGCCTTGAGCGCCGAGCCCTCAGCTCTGAGCAACAAACGCGAGTCGTTCGCTAGCCGCCCGAAGCTCATTGCTCACCGCGCATTGGTCATTGCTCAGCTAAATGGAAAAGCCTCTCGCGAAGAGAGGCTTTAATTTTTTTGGCCCAAATTTACTTCTTCGGTTGGTCGAGAGTAATGCCCGCGGGGGTCTGCTGCTGTTTAGTGGCCTTGGCTTTCTTGACTTCCAAAGTCTTGTCCACCCACTCATCGGCGGCTTTAACGTCAGCCACTCGCTGTTCAGGCATATCGCATTCGCGATCCGCCTTTTCGCGGTACAGCAGGTTGACATACGCCATGGCGTCGTCGTAGTCGGGACGCAGTTGCAGCGCCTTGTTCAAATTGTCGAGACCATCCTGAATAACCGCTCCGTCCTGCTCACGCAATTGAGCGCAGACTTTTTTGTCCTTCAGCGGCTCATCCGGCCGCAGGCCCAACTTGTTACGGGCTTCGGTGCGTGGCTGGAATGCCTGCGTCCAGTCAATTACGCCAACTGAGTAGTAGGCTTCAGGATCATTGGGATCGAGCTCGACCGCCTTGCGGTAATATCTTTTGGCTTCGTCGAACTTCTTCATCTGCAAATCAAGAATGGCTATTCCCTTAATGCTATTAACGTTATTGGGTTGTTTGTCGAGCACAGCGTTGTACTGCTCGATCGCCAAGTTAGCGTTATGCATATTGTCAGGAGAGTCCACGCCGGGGACGTATTGCGCGAAGTATGCGGCCGCCAAATAGAGCTTCGCATTGATCAGACTAGGATCGAGCGCGACCGCAGTCTTGAAGTGCTCGGTGGCCTGCTCATATCGCAAATTCTTGAACGATGCGACGCCTTTGTTCAGTTGATCGCGCGCCCGGAGCTTGTCGCAGCCGGTGCCCGCGAATACGATTGCCGCCGCTGCCAACACAGCGACAATTTTCGAAGTCGTTCTCATGAATTAGTTTCCCTCTCGACAAAATGCGCCGCGAACTCAGGCGCATACGATAGCACAATCTTGCAAATGGGGCGCGAGCCTCTCGCCCACGCACGCCGCGTGGGGACACCCATGCGACGATACGTTTTTAACCGCCCGCTTCGATCTTCGCTGTGATTAAGCCAACTTTGTCCACGCCCGCAGCGTGGGCAATGTCTATGACGTTCGCGACATTGGCGAACGGAATATTGTCGTCGCCCTTCACGAACATCACCTTCTCGGCGCGCGTCTTGAATATATCCTGCAGCCTGCCTTGAAGCGTGTCCCAGGTCACGTCGTCCTGGTTGATCTTTACGCCAGGCTGCTGACCCGCACCTTTGTCAATGACCTGTACCACAATGGTCCGGGTCGGGTCCTCCTGCTGTTTCTGGTTCGGCGGCGGGGGCTGCGGTACCAGTGCGTCCAACCCCTTCGAAACTACCGGCGTAATCACCATAAAGATGATCAGCAGCACCAGCAGCACATCAATCAGCGGGGTTACGTTGATTACGCAACTTTGGCCGCCCTTACCGCCCATTGCCATTGCCATAAGAAGTCTCCTTGTTTACTCAGTCCCACCGGAGGTCGGCGCGCCCGGTGTTCCAGGCGGGTGATTTTTCTTCTGTTCGGTGATCAAACCGAGATCGTCCACTCCCGCTGCGCGCACGTTGTCCACGACATCAACAACGGCTTTGTATCTGGCGCGCGCATCGGCGCGGAGAAACACTCGTTTGTCCGCGCGGTTCGCAATCTGGTCTTTGATTCGATTTGTGAGCTGACTGGTGTCCTTTAACCGCGACAACCAAAGCATCTTCTTTGTCGGCATCGGTCATCTGCTCAGGATTATTTACTTCCGCCAGATCAACGCTGACGTCTCTCTGCAGCATGGGCGTTATGACCATGAAAATGATCAGCAGCACCAGCATCACGTCCACCATTGGCGTGACGTTGATATCGGAATTGACCTTTGCACCTTCGTCTCGTACTGAAATTGCCATGTTGTTCTCCTGAGGAGGTGGGCCCGGCACCGCATGGAACCGGACCCGCAACTCTTGACCGAATCGTGTGGCACAGGCGAGACGCCTGCCCCACCTGAGCGGTATTTACCGCCGCACTGCCCGGCGCTTCAGGAAGTAATCAACCAGTTCGCTCGATGAGTTATCCATCTCCACATCGAACGCTTCCACTCGGCCAGTCAAATAGTTGAACATCATAACGGCAGGGATGGCGACTGCCAGCCCGATTGCCGTGGTCACCAGGGCTTCCGAAATGCCGCCAGCGACAGCGCCAATGCCGGTTCTGCCTCCCTGGGCCGTAATTTCCTTAAAGGCGTTGATGATGCCGACCACCGTGCCGAACAGTCCGACGAACGGAGCGGTTGAGCCGATTGTGGCCAGGCCGCCTAGTCCGCGCTTGAGTTCCGCATGCACGATTGCTTCGGTGCGTTCGAGGGCGCGCTTCGAGGCTTCAATGGTTTCACCGGGAATCTCGGTCGAATCCTGGTGTGCACGGAATTCCATCAGGCCTGCGGTAACAACCTTGGCCAAATGGCTCTTCTTGTTGCGCTCCGCCACCTTGATGGCTTCGTCAATCTTTCCATCCCGCAGCGCGCCTGCAACTGCCGGAGCAAAGGCGCGCGATTGTTTGCGGGCCGCGTTGAACGCCATGTAGCGGTCAATCATCACGCCGAAGGACCAGCCGGACATGACAAAAAGAATGCCGACGACGATTTTCGCCAGGATCCCCATCTGGTGCCACAGCGAAAGCAGGTCGAATCCCACTTGCTGGTCCTGGAGAATCCAGGTGGCCAAGGTGGGCATGTGAGTTAGGGTATGAGCTGCTGCAATCATGAGTTGCTATTCCTCCTCGAGAAACTTGTTAGTACGACTTCAAAACTGCACCGCGGATTTCGCAGATCAACGCGGATAATGCATGTTTCAGAAACTCCAACAATGAAGCGCTTTTACGACCCCGTCAGCGAGAACATTACCGTGATGGTTGTTTCCACTTCGACGGGTTCGCCGTTCAGAACGTAAGGACGATAACGCCACTGCTTCACAGCATCCAGGGCCGACTGAATCAGAAGCGGTGGGCCGCTGAGCACGCGCAAATTCTGAATCGTGCCTTCTTTACTGATTTCAGCTTGCAGAACTACGTTGCCTTGAACCCGAGCTGTCTTTGCGATTGGCGGATAAACGGGCTTCACTTCGCGTACCTTCAGTCCGGAGACAACACCTTGCGAAACGCGAACGCGCTCCGGCGTCTTCATTTTCGGAATTGGTGCTGACGAGCCGATAATGCCGCCCATAACGCCACCCATGGAGCCGCCGGGGACACCGCCCGGTACTCCGCCCACTACGCCTGACATCTGCGGCGGTGGCGCCTCTTCTTCCTTAATCATTTCAACTTTCTTCGGGATCTTGGTCGGAGTCCTGAGCGCACCGTTGATGATGTCGGTCTGCACTTTCTTGACTACGTGCACTTCCGCCGGCGGCGGGGGCGGAGGAGGCGGTGGTGGTGGCGCAACCAGCGCCATCATCAACTGCGCCTTAGGCAGCGCCTCAGTGAACAGCAAGGGGATCAATACCAGAACGAAAATGACCAGGGCCTCAAGAAGGAATGAAACGGCCGTGGTTCTACCCCGCCTGGTCTTCAGCTTGTTGCCAGACTCGATAAGGCTGTCCTCAAACATAGTCTTCTCCTGCGCGCAGAGCTACCTGTTTTGTTAGACACCAGCCACTTGTTTCTTGTTCCCAGCACTACGAATCCGCGTGGACCTGCGAACTCGAAGCTCTTACCTCCCCTTACCCTTGCCCGCCATCGCGACTACAGGCTTATTCCGGTTCTGCCGCCAGTCCTGATATGCCACCAGGATCGGCGCCGCAATAGCAATCGACGAATACGTCCCGATTAAGATGCCAATAACGAGGGCAAAGGAAAACCCGTGCAGTACTTCTCCACCAAAAACAAACAACGCAAGCACAGTGAGGAATGTTAAACCCGCCGTCAAGATGGTCCGGCTTAAAGTCTGGTTGATGCTCCGATTTACGATCTCCGACAAGCTCTCTCGCCGCATCAGCTTCAGGTTTTCTCGGATCCGGTCAAACACCACAATGGTGTCGTTGTTGGAGTAGCCGATCAATGTCAGGATGGCTGCTATCACCGTGAGAGATATAGGTTTATCGGTCAATGAGAATGCCCCTACGGTGATCAGCGTATCGTGGAACACGGTAATCACTGCAGCCACTCCGTAGATCAGCTCAAACCTGAAAGCAAGATACACCAGCATCCCTAATAATGAATATCCAGTCGCCAGCAAGGCCTGTTTTCGCAACTGAGCGCCGACTTGCGGACCGACGATCTGTACGTTATAGACACCGAAATCGGAAACATAGAATCCCTGCTGCAATGAAGCCATAACCGCCGGGTCCACGACGCCGTTCAAGTCGTTAAAGCTTGCCAGCACTCCGCCTTTGATCTTGTCGCGAAAATCCGCGGTTTTTTGCGCGATCGCAGCATATTGTTTTTGCGCGTCGGTCGATATATGCAGAGGATCGTTTTGCAGCAAATAGGCCGAAAGAGCCAGTGAACTTGAGTTGTTGAGGTCCTGCTTATCGGCCGGAGCATTGGTACGAAGCGCATTGATAATTTGCTGCTTTCCCTGATCGAGAGCCTGTTTCCCTGACTCCTGCTGCGGCAGATCAATCAGCAACTCGTTGCTGCCTGCGCCACCAAGGGTCCGAATGCGAGCATCGTGATAGCCGATGCGATCCATGGTCTGATGAACTCCGCTTACGTCCGGAGTGTGAGAAAACTTGACGCTGACCTGGGTGCCACCACGGAAATCGATATCGAGCGGAATGCCATGCCAAAACGCCATGGAAAGCACGCCGGCCACGCTGAACACCAGCGAAAAGGCGATGAAATACCACTTCTTGCCGAGAAAATCTATGTTTGCGTTCTTAAAAAATTCCACGCTGGTAAAAACCCTTTCGTCGTGCGCCGCAGGTCGTCCATCGTGCGCTATTCATTTTCCGTAAAAATCTCTTAAACCAACACAGTAGGCGTCTGCAGTCCAAGGCTCCGTCCCACTACTCTTGCGGACGACGCACGACCAATGACGCAAGACGGATTTTAAATACTCAGCGCTTCACCGACTGCCTTGCGGCTCAGCACCCAATCAAAAATCACTCGCGATACAAACACCGCCGTAAACAGGTTCGCAAACAGACCGATGATCAGGGTAGTCGCGAATCCTTTTACCGGACCGGTGCCGAAGATGAGCAGAATGGCAGCCGAAACGATCGTGGTCACGTGCGTATCAACAATCGTGATCCAAGCATGGCCAAATCCCTGGTCAACCGCGGATGGCGGCGTTTTGCCGTTCCTGAGCTCTTCTCGAATGCGCTCAAAGATCAGTACATTTGAGTCCACACCCATACCGACGGTCAGAATCACGCCTGCGATTCCCGGCAGCGTCAAAGTTGCGCCGATAAAGCCAAGCACGCCAAGCAGAATAATCAAATTCAGGACCAGCGCGACATCCGCGTTGATGCCGGCGGCGCGGTAATAAATCAACATGAAGACGAGGACCGCAACCATTCCGACGATGGCAGCCCGAACACCGGCGCGGATGGAATCGGCTCCGAGCGACGGCCCAACCGTCCGCTCCTCGAGATAGGTGATTCCCGCCGGAAGTGCACCGGAGTTTAAAACAAATGCAAGATCTTTCGCGCTCTGCTCGGTGAAGCCGCCGGTTATCCTGACCTGATCGTGAATTTGCGACTGAATCGTGGCCGCTTCCCGCACTTTCTTGTTCAGGATAACCGCGAGTTTGTCGCCAA
Source organism: Acidobacteriota bacterium (assembly GCA_003224785.1). Taxonomy (GTDB): domain Bacteria; phylum Acidobacteriota; class Terriglobia; order Terriglobales; family Acidobacteriaceae; genus Gp1-AA145. The sequence continues at coordinate 7,755 of QHZV01000272.1, read as the reverse complement.
TGTGTGCGCCGGTAAACTGCGCAAACTTTCGGCCGCCCTCGTTCGTCAGGTTGAACATGACGTCCGGAGTTCCATTTTCTTCATCACGGCCGGGGCTCGCACCCTGTTGCCGCATGTCGCGCCCGGTGACTACGGAAGTGCGTGTCACCGCATACCATTCTTCGCCTGAATCACTCGATGAACGATTCGCCGCGCTGCCCTGCAGAACCAGGCTGTCATCGTTCTGATGGGCCTGGCGCGCTTCCTGCTCGCTTCCATACGGTCCGCCGAGCACGAGTTTAATCTCGAGCATGGCGGTGGACTGCATGATCTCTTTGACCCGGGCGGGGTCGTCCACGCCCGGCAACTGCACCAGAATCTGATATTGTCCGAGTCCGTGACGCTCGATGACGGGTTCGTTCACGCCAAGCTCGTCAATGCGGCTGCGGATCGTCTCGATCGCCTGATCCACCGCCCCGTCTTTAAGTTGCTGCAGAGGCTGCGGCCGGAGGGTGACCGTCCAGTTATTTTCAGTTCCCGGGCTCGCGTCGTAATCCGCAAGCTTGGCTTGCACCGCCTCCTGCAATTGCGAACGCGACTCGGGAGCAACACCTTTAATGACAATTTGCTCAGGACGATTATTAGGGTCTGGCTTGGTGATTTCGCTATAGGTGATCTTGGCGGACTTGAACGCGGCTTTCAGGCTCTCCATCGCGTTGTCGGTTTCGAAGTTGACCGCGTCGTTGACCTGCACCTGCAAAATCAAATGCGTACCGCCCTTGAGATCGAGCCCCAGGTTGATGCCATGCCGCATGGCCGATGGCGAGATCAGCGCGTTAGCCAGCGCATCCCCGGAGAAACCCGCAGGGACGCCAAAGATGCCATAGACAAAGATCAGCACCGCCGCGACAATGATGACGACTTTCCAGGTCAGATTCTTATTCATGACTGATAATCCCAGTTTCAAGTTCGCGTTTCTGGTTTCGAGTACTCGGGCGCGAAACTTGGAACTCGAAACTTTTTACTTCTTTTCTCCCTCATCCGGTGTAGTCACTGAAGCCACCGACGCCCGGCTGATTTCAATCCGCAGGTTGTCGGGAGGAACGCGCACGTGAAGGTAGTCATCCTTCAGGGCAACAATAGTTCCCCGTATCCCACCAGTTGTCGTGACTTTGTCGCCGGTCTTCAGTTCGCTCAGCTGGGCCTGCCATTTTTTTTGCCGACGCTGCTGCGGCAAGATCATGACGACATAAAGAAGGCCAATAAAAACGATTGGGATAAGCAGCGTGCCCCCGAGCGCACCCGGGCTGCTACCCGCCTGCAACAACATTAGTCCATATATTTGCATTGGATGCTGGTCGTTCCGCGCTTACGCTGGAAGCCGCAGCCAGGGGGTTTTAGCTCCCCGGCGTTCTCGGTCCGCTGCGATAGATCGCGGGATATTCAGAACCGGACGTTTACAAATAGGTACAAATTGGAATGGCAATCAGGCTCATTGTTCCCACTGCCGGTTAGCAAAGAAACGCGCGCATTCAAATAGAATGCCGGACGCGCCGCATAGTGTCAAGGTAGAAACTCAGGTTATGCACTGAGTTTAGGGTTTGAGCAAGCAATTCATTCGCCGCGTATATGTGACGCAGGTAGGCGCGCGAATAGCGCTGGCACACGCGACACGAACAATTTGGATCGAGCGGTCCCGGGTCTGAAGCGTAGCGGGCCTGTTTGATTGAAATTTTTCCTTCTGCCGTGTAGAGCAAGCCATGCCGTGCGGCACGGGTAGGCAAGACGCAGTCCATCATGTCAACGCCCATCCTGGCGTATTCCGCAATTTCTTCCGGCGTTCCCACTCCCATCAGATAGCGCGGCCTGTCGTTGGGAAGATGCTCGAGGGTTGATTTCACGATCTCGCGAGTGAGATCGCGAGGCTCACCAACACTCAATCCGCCGATGGCATATCCGTCAAACCCCATTTCGACTGTCCGTTCGGCGGATTCTTTGCGGAGGGAATGGTCCATGCCACCTTGAACGATGCCAAAGAGCGCTTGCGTCTCCCCGGTCCGTGTAGGGACGGACGCCGTCGCCCGTCCGGCCGTGCGGTGCCCGGCATGGTCTTCTTCCTGATGGCTGACCACTGACGACTGACGGCTGTGCCAAGGAACTTGGAACTTATGCTCCTCAAAGTATTTTTTGCTTCTATCCGCCCATCGCAGCGTCATCTCCATCGAAGCGCGCGTGCGGCTGGCGTCGGCCGGATATTCCGTACACTCGTCGAAAGCCATGATGATGTCCGCGCCCAGGCCAATCTGGATCTCCATAGAATTTTCCGGCGACAGAAAATGTGTGGAACCGTCCAGATGCGACCGAAACGTGGCCCCTTCCTCGGTAATTTTTCGCAACTGGCTCAGGCTAAAAACCTGGAAACCGCCTGAGTCGGTCAGAATTGCGCGAGGCCAAGACATGAAGCTATGCAGGCCGCCAAGCTTGCGAATCTGCTCAACACCCGGACGAAGCATCAGGTGATAGGTATTGCCCAGCAGAATTTCAACCCCAAGCTCTTCCAGCACATCCTGCGGAACGCCCTTCACTGTGGCTTGCGTGCCAACCGGCATGAAGACAGGAGTCTCGACGGCACCGTGCGACGTGAGCAAGTGCCCGCACCGGGCAGCGCCGTTGTGGGCCGAAATTTCGAATCGAAGCGACACGCGGAAGTGATTCTAACGGAGCGAAGGCGTTCAACCCCATGCTTCGTTCACAATGTGGAAGAGCGGCCATTTATGGCCGCGTTACCTTAAGAGTAGGAAGGAAGCAAGCTTTAGCTTAGCGCGTCCTAAACGCCGGTCGGGTTGAATAGCAACGCGGCTCTAAAGAGCCGCTCTTCCACGCAAGTCCGAACTGCCGATCCCGCCTCGTTATAACGCGTGTGTTAGCAAGTCGAGAACTTCGGCCTCAATTCGTCCTTTTCGCACGACCAGCTTGCCGATCGACACCGGCAAATTAAATCGCTTCGGCCCGGCACTCCCGGGATTGAAGTAAAGCACACCGTTCTTCACTTCCTGCTTTGAAACGTGGGTGTGCCCGTAAATGACGGCCGCGAATCCCGCTGCTTCCGGCTTCAGATCGAGTTCATCCAGAATGTGCAGCACGTAGATAGACACGCCTTCGACTTCGAGCACATTGCTTTCTGGAATCTTCTGTGCCCATGCTCCTTTGTCCACGTTGCCGCGGACGGCAGTGACCGGCGCGATCTCATTCAGGCGATCCAGGATGGCGGGGTGACCAATGTCGCCGACGTGAATGATGTGATCAGAACCTTGCAGTGCGGTGATGGCTTCCCGCCGGAGAAGTCCGTGCGTGTCGGAGATGACACCGATGACCGCCATATCCCACCTGACGCTACTTCGGCACGACCGGCAATATCAGGGTCGAAGGATGTTCGGCATCATGCAACACCGTATTGGTAGCGGTCACGAACTGGTCTCCCGCTGGACCATCGCCAGTCCTGAGGTATCGCGTTTCGCCGGTGTTTAAGTTCCGATCAAAACGCGGAAAGTTGCTGCTGGAAACCTCGAGCCGCAGCGCGTGACCTTTTTTGAAAACGTTGCTCGTCGCCCACAGGTCGATCGTGAACTTGTAGGCCTGGCCAGGAGTCATCATCTCCGGCTTCTCGCGCGAATCGCGGTACCGAGCACGGATGATTCCCTCGGCAAGGTTCTGCGCGAACCCGTTTGGCCAAACGTCCACCAGCTTCGCAGTGAAGTCGGTGTCAACGGCTGAGGATTTCGCGTAAAGCTCCAGTGAAACGGGCCCAGTGACCTCCAGGTCTTCGTTCATCGGCGGAGTTGAGTAAACCAGCACATCTTCGCGAGCTTCCGCTGGGCGCTGATCGCGCGGTCCTGTAG
>QHZV01000272.1:0-3687 GCA_003224785.1 Acidobacteriota bacterium | reverse complement strand
TAGTCGTACCAGCGAAGCTCCCATTCGTCTTGCGGCTCCTTGGCAGCGGGACCGAAATCTACATCGCCCACCTTGGGTCCGGGACCGGAATGTCCGCCGATGACGACGACGAGCTGCTGCCCTTTTCGCGCTTCATCGCTTCCGCCGTTGGCCTTAATTCCCTCGTAGTTGCGTAGCGATCCACCTAGAAAGAGGTCATACCAGGCGGCGATATGCAGCGCCGGGACCTTGATGTCCGCAAAATGCTCTTCGATTGATAGCGCCTTCCAGTAATCGTCGTAACTCGGATGAGCGAGCCAATCGAGGAAATACGGCGCGACGGAAGCGTTTGATCCCAGGTCAGGGCGCTTCTCAAGGCCAAGAATGGGATAGTTGGTTAGCGGGAGCGTCCAGATTCCACCCACTGGATCATTCTGTCCTCCAGCCATGCGCTCATAAGCGTTCTGTGAAAGACCGGAAGTCCAATCTTCGTTGAACCATTGGGCGAATGCGCCGCCGGTGTAAGTCCAGTTCTCGTGATAATTGCTGGCCGTGACCACTGGACAAATTCCTGCCAAGTGCGGCGGGTGGGCAATCGCGGCGAGCATTTGGGTTGCTCCAACGTAAGACCCGCCGAACATTCCGACTCGTCGATCGGAATACGGCAGCGCGGCAGCCCACTCTACCGTGTCATAACCGTCATTCGGTTCGTTCTTGAAAACGTACCACTCACCTTCGGAGGCGTATCGCCCGCGCACGTCCTGGAAAATGACAACGTACCCTCGAGCGGCGGCCTTCAGGCCGAAGCCGACGCCGTTGTCCTTGTTGTAAGGTGTGCGTTGCAGCAGAACTGGAAACTTGCCGTCGGCGGTGGGGCGAAAGATGTCGGCGTGGAGGATCACGCCGTCGCGCATTTTGACGGAAACGTTCCGCTCGTACGCGACCGAATATGGTTCGGCGGCAAGCGCGCAGGTGGTGAACGACAGCGAGAGGACCGCGATTGCCAGCACTGCTTTGGTTCGATCCATTACAGGGGCCTCCGAATGAATTAAGAGCAAGAGGTTATCAGAAAGTGCGTAAAGGCAAATTCTTCTTACTTCGGCATTCTGCATCCATTCGCTGCTGCTGATAAAATTTCCAGTTCCAGCTCCCCTCCGAGGTCTTCATGCCTAAAGCTATTCAGCGCGCGATTCTCAGTGTCACCGATAAAACCGGGCTGGCAGATTTTGCCCGCCAGCTTTCAAACATGGGAGTGGAACTAATCTCCACCGGCGGCACAGCCAAGTTGTTGCGCGATGGCGGAATCTCAGTCAAGGACATAAGCGAACTTACCGGGTTTCCGGAGATGCTCGATGGTAGCGTGAAGACGCTGCATCCGAAAGTTCACGGCGGAATTCTGCACCGGCGCGAAGACCCGTCCCATCGCGCGGCGGTTGCCGAACATGGCATCGCGGCAATTGACATGGTGGTTGTAAATCTCTATGCGTTCGAGAAGACCGCGGCCAAGCCGGGGGTGCACTTCGACGAACTGGTTGAGAACATTGACATCGGCGGACCTTCGATGATCCGCTCGGCCGCAAAGAATTTTCATGATGTGGCAATTGTCACTTCGCCCGCCGATTACAACGCAATTGCAGAAGAGATGTCGAAATCTGGCGGCGCGCTTTCTTCCGAAACAAAATGGCGACTGGCGCAGAAAGCATTTGCCACGACTGCAGCCTACGATTCGGCTATCGCTTCCACGCTTGAACGTGTGAGCGCGAATGGAACTTTCACTCTGAGGCCGGCAGAAGTTTTTCCGGAGAAACTCCGCCTCTCGTTCTCGAAAGTCACTGACCTGCGATATGGGGAGAATCCCCATCAGAAGGCCGCGATGTATTCCGACGGCTCCGGCACAGGGGTCGCCAATGTGCGCCAGGTACAGGGCAAGGAGCTTTCCTACAACAACATTGTTGACCTGCAAGCGGCATGGGACCTGGCGCAGGAATTCGAGGAGCCGGTGTGCGCAATCATTAAGCACACGAATCCATGCGGCACTGCGACTGGCAAGACTCTATCCGAAGCTTACAAACGAGCATTGGAATGCGACCCGGTTTCGGCCTTCGGGGGAGTGATTGGCGTGAATCGTGCAGTTGACGCCTCTGCTGCAGAGGAAATGGCAAAACTGTTCCTGGAAGTGATCGCTGCACCATCATTCGAAACTTCGGCAATCGAAAAGTTTTCTTCCAAGAAGAACTTGCGGCTGGTGGAGATCACGAACAGTCCTCAAAAATGGGTGCTGAAGAATGTTTCCGGAGGAATGCTGGTCCAGGATGCAGACCTGCATCAGTTGAAAGAATCTGATCTCAAGGTTGTCACCAAAAGACCGCCGACTCCGGAAGAAAAGCGAGCGCTGCTCTTTGCGTGGAAGGTGTGCAAGCACGTGAAGTCGAACGCAATTCTCTATTCACGCGACGGACAAACCATTGGCGTCGGCGCGGGTCAGATGAGCCGAGTGGACTCCTGCCGGTTAGGCGCGCAAAAAGCGGTGTTGCCGTTGAAGGGAACCGTCGCCGCTTCTGACGCATTTTTTCCGTTTCCCGATGGGGTAGAAGAGATCGCCAAAGCTGGTGCGACAGCAATCATTCAGCCCGGCGGATCCGTGCGCGATCAGGAAGTGATCGAGGCGGCTGATCGGCTTGGACTGGCGATGATCTTTACTGGCGTGCGGCATTTCCGGCACTAAGTCATTTTTCGGTCACGATTACCAGAGTTTACAAATCAGCCTTCCGCCGTCAGTTAGAATATCTCTAAGCACCCGCACGTAGCTGATCGGCATCCAATCGCTATGGTGTTGGTGCCATAGGTATTTCATGAAACTTTTCTACGCTTCCCTCTTCCTGACCGCTTCGCTGGCCGCACAGCAACCAGCTCCCACTTCCGCCGCCTCGCAGCCAGCCCAGGCAGCCGAGTCAGCCCCTCGCAAAGTTGATAAAGCCGCCGCCTACTATCACTTCACGATGGCCCACATGTATGAGGAAGAGATGGCGGTCTATGGGCGCAGCGACCTGGTCAGCAAAGCCATTCAGGAGTATCGCCTGGCGATTGACGCCGATCCGACTTCGGAGTACCTGACCTCTGCATTGGCGGAAGTTTATGCGCGGACCGGACGCATCCGTGACGCCGTCTCCGAGGCGCAAGAAATTCTGAAGCGCGATCCGCAGAACTTGGAAGCGCACAAATTGCTCGGGCACATTTATTTGCGCTCGCTCGGCGACATGCAGGGAGGCAACGCCTCTGACAACGTTTTGAAGCTGGCTATTGAGGAGTACAAGGAAATCGTAAAGCTCGACCCGTCGAGTTCGGACGATCACATCATGCTCGGCCGGCTTTATCACGCCGATAGCCAGATGCAGAAGGCGGAAGAAGAAGAAAAGATAGCAGTCAAGCTGGCGCCGGATTCCGAAGAGGCCGTTACCACCCTCGCCATGCTCTATAACGAGCAGGGCGATACCGCCAAGGCAGCGGAAACGCTCAGTTCTGTGCCCGAAACAGCACGCTCGGCAAAGCTCTATTCCGCCATGGGCGAGACTTGGAACCAGAAGAAGGATTACAAGAAGGCCATTGAGGCCTACCAGCATGCGATTGCGCTCGACCGCGACAATCTGGATGCAATCCGTGGACTCGCTGAAAGCTACGACAAAGATGGTCAGACAGACAAAGCTCTGC
>QHZV01000271.1 GCA_003224785.1 Acidobacteriota bacterium | reverse complement strand
TGCTAAGTACGCTCAACGAGCAAGCGCTGGACGTGGGCACGGCGAGTTCGCTCGGACTGCGACGCGTAAGTCAGTCGGCACCTGCTGTTGCGCCGGCAGCGAATTCTTCTTCGGGTGCGGGCCCGGTAGCAGTGCCTCAACCTCCACCGGCCGCGAGTTCCGCTCCAGCGCCGCAGTTGACGCCACGAGGAGCTGGGCAGGCGAGTTTTGCATTCGACCCACCGACATTAACCCAACCCGTGGGCTCTACTTTCACGGTCAATGTGTTGCTGAACGGCGCACAGAATGTGCACACGGTTCCGCTGCAGCTTTCTTATGACTCTAAGCTGTTGCAGATTGCCAATGTCTCGAATGGCACATTACTTTCGCAGGATGGGCAGCTTGTGACGGTGAGCCATCGCGAGGACGATGGGACCATGCAGGTGACGGCGACGCGTCCGCCGGGTGCTTCGGGCATTTCTGGCCAGGGGCCGGTGGTGACGCTGACCTTTATGGCTAAAGCGGCGGGTCAGGCTTCGTTGACGATTGCCAAGGGCGGAGCGCGCGATCCCGCAATGCAGGCCCTACCTGTCGCAGGGGCTAGCGCAACGGTTACAATTCAATAGAGAAGCTTTTGGCTCTTAGCCTTTAGCGATCGGCCCGTTAGCCTTGTCGTTTCGGACTCCCGACGTTCTGTTGCCTCAGGAGTGCGCCTGACCCGCTTTCGCTAAGAGCTAACGGCTAAGCGCTCTTTTTCCATGCAAATTCCTGTGGCAAAACCGTTCTATAAGCAGATGGGGCCGAATGCTCGGAAATGGCGCGGATTCACGCTCATTGAGCTGATTGCGGCGATATCCATTCTGCTGGCCTTGTCGTTTCTTGCTATCCCGCTCGAGCGCGTCAACATCAAGCGGCAGAGAGAGCATGACTTGCGCTACGCGCTGTGGCAGATGCGCGACGCCATTGATCGCTACAAAGACGCTTGCGACAGGGCTGCATTCCGGAGCAAGGTGGGCTCAGAATGCTGGCCGCCGGACCTGCAGAAACTGGTTGACGGCGAAGACGTGAACGGGAAAAAACTGAAGTTCCTGCGCCGGATTCCGATAGACCCGATGACCGGGAATACCGAGTGGGGCATACGTTCCATGCAGGACGATCCTGATTCTGACTCGTGGAGCGGCGACAACCTGTTTGACGTTTACACAAAATCGCAAGGCACTGCGCTCGATGGAACCAAGTATAAGGACTGGTAAATGAAGCCCAATTCCAAAACGAACCATAGCCGGGGCTTCACGTTGCTGGAACTGATCATCGTGATCAGCATCATGGCGATCCTGGTATCGATTGCGGTGCCAAACTTCAGCAACGCCATCAAACAATCGCGTGAAGCCGTGTTGCGCCAAAATTTGTTCACGCTCCGCAAGTTGATTTCGGAGTACAACATCGACAAACAGAAGCGGCCGCAATCGCTCGACGATTTGAAGGGGCAGTATTTCAAGGAGATACCGGTGGATCCAATAACCCGCCACGCGGACTGGACCGCCGATCAGTGCGCAGAAGATGAGATCGCATCACCCGATCAACAAGACGAGGGTGGCATTTGCGACGTTCACAGTTCCTCTGCTCAGATTGGCACCGAGGGGATTCCCTACAATCAGTACTGAGCGCGCCAGGTTAGCGTGAGTCCCCAAGGTTGATTTCCTAACGAAATCCTGAACAGTGAGACTCGTTCGTTTGAATCTCTCCCGCCATTAGCACTACCATCTAGCCATGCCGGTCGAAACTGAAATTCCCACTTACACGCCGATTCGCGCGCCTCGCGGCACGTCACTTTCCTGCAAGGGATGGCAGCAAGAAGCCGCCATGCGCATGCTGATGAACAATTTGGATGAGGAAGTCGGTGAACGGCCGCGCGATCTGGTGGTCTATGGCGGTACCGGGAAAGCTGCGCGTAATTGGGATTGCTATCACGCGATCGTGCGCGCACTGAAAGATCTTGAAAATGACGAGACGCTGCTGGTGCAGTCGGGCAAGCCGGTAGGAGTGTTTAAGACGCATGAGTATTCGCCGCGAGTGCTGATCGCAAACTCGAACCTGGTCGGGCATTGGTCGAGCTGGGAGAAATTCAACGAGCTTGAACGCGCCGGCCTGATGATGTACGGGCAGATGACCGCCGGCTCGTGGATTTACATCGGCTCGCAGGGAATTGTGCAGGGCACGTTTGAAACTTTCGCGGCGGCAGGCGAAAAACATTTTGGTGGCGATCTCGCGGGCAAACTTATTGTCAGCGGCGGCATGGGCGGAATGGGGGGAGCGCAGCCGCTGGCTGCGACGATGAACGGCGCGGCTTTTCTGGGGATTGATGTTGATCCCGAGCGCATCAAGAAACGCCTGAAGACCGGATACTGCGACTTCATGGTGAATACGCTGGATGAAGCGTTGCGCATTCTAAAAAACGCAATTCGAAAAAAAGAGAATGTCTCGGTCGGGCTGGTAGGGAACTGCGCCGATGTTATTCCTGAGTTGGCCGAGCGCGGTGTGGTGCCAGATATTCTCACGGATCAAACTTCGGCGCATGATCCGCTGAATGGATATGTTCCGAACGGAATGCCGCTTTCCGATGCTCTGGAATTGCGGGTAAAAGATCCGAGAGCTTACGAAGAGAAATCTCTTGATTCAATCTCGCGCCATGTTGAAGGCATGCTTCGCCTACGGAAGATGGGCGCGGTCACTTTCGATTACGGAAACAATATTCGTACGTTTGCATTCAACCGCGGCGTGAAGAATGCGTACGACTTTCCGGGATTTGTGCCTGAGTATATACGGCCGCTGTTTTGCGAAGGGCGGGGGCCGTTCCGTTGGGTGGCGCTTTCTGGGGAGCCTTCAGACATTCATGTGACAGATGAGCTGGTGCTCGAGCTGTTTCCTGACAACCGCATTTTGCGCCGGTGGATTGATTTGGCGCGCAAGCGAATCAAGTTCCAAGGACTGCCGGCGCGAATCTGCTGGCTTGGCTACGGCGAGCGTGCGCAGTTCGGGCTTGCGATGAACGAGTTGGTCAAAAAAGGAAAGCTCAAAGCTCCGATCGTGATGGGACGCGATCACCTCGACTGCGGATCAGTCGCGTCTCCGTTCCGCGAAACCGAAAGCATGAAAGATGGCAGCGATGCGGTGGCCGATTGGCCTTTGCTGAATGCCTTGCTCAATACCGCGGCGGGCGCGTCGTGGGTTTCGATACACAACGGGGGTGGCGTCGGCATTGGATACTCGCTGCACGCGGGACAAGTAACCGTCGCCGATGGGACCGAGGCTATGGCGAAGCGAATCGAGCGCGTGCTGACGACTGATCCGGGGATGGGGATTGTGAGGCACGCGGACGCAGGGTATGAAGACGCAACGCAGTTTGCGCGACAAAATGCTGTGAAGGTTCCGATGGGCTGAGCTTCATTCCGATTTCTGAAATCCTGATATTATTCAGCGGCGGCGGAACCCTCCAAGCTGGTTTGATCGAGCTTTCGGGCTCGGTTGGGCCTCTCTGGGGGTTACCCCAGGGGAACGTGAAGAACTGACATTCCGGCGCTAGAGCTTAACTGCGCGTTGCGCAGGCCTGCTCATGCAAGGTGGGACTCGTTGGAGTGTTCCACCGTTTTCGGGTCATGCCCTTTTCCTCGCTGCTTCGCACTGTCGCTGCCTCTTTCGTTGCAGGCGAAACTACCACGGAAGAAATCATTGCGCGGCTCAGCTCCACTTTAGGCCGACGTTGGCGCTGGCTTGGTCCACTAGCGCAGCGCTATGTGAAGTTCGTTTCAGCAAGAACACGACCCCGACACAGCGAGGTAGTTCAGTTTCTTCGCCACGATGCAGGTTTCAGGCGCGCGTGGTCCAGGCATAAGAACGAAATCTCCATCGAGCAGTGGCTTAGCGGTCCGGCGCAGATGCAACCCGTCACTGCGGCTGCGGGATGGGATCTTCCTGCCATCGAGTCCATCGGAGAGTTGGCGGCGTGGTTCGGACTCACAGTGAGCGAGCTATTGTGGTTCGCAGATCTTAAGGGACTTGGGTACAGGCAGAAGTCTGAGAAGCTGCATCATTATCATTATCGTATTCTGCCGAAACCGAGCGGTGAGATCAGGCTGATCGAGGCGCCAAAGCCTCGGCTCAGAGAACTCCAACGCCATATTCTTTCTGGAATTCTCAGCAGAATACCGCCACATCCTGCCGGACATGGCTTCATCAAGGGACGCTCTATCAAAACCTTCGTCCTGCCCCACGTGGGACAACACGTTATATTGCGGATGGATTTAAGACATTTCTTTCCGTCATTCCGTGCGGCCCGTATTCAGACCATCTTTCGCACCACGGGTTATCCCGAACCAGTTGCGGACCTGCTTGGAGGTATTTGCGCGAACTGCACGCCGCGCGACGTATGGAACAAATATGGCTCGGAAAGTGATTACGATTGCCGCTGGCAAGCGCGTGTCTTGTATTGCAGGCCACATCTGCCGCAAGGCGCTCCTACCTCGCCTGCGCTTGCCAACCTTTGTACTTATCGCGCAGATTGCCGATTATCGGGTCTGGCCAGATCGGCTGGGGCCCGATTTACGCGCTCTGCAGACGACCTGGCATTTTCTGGCGGTGCGGATTTCGGCAGACATGTTGAGCGATTTTCCACACATGTGGCGGCCATTTTGCTCGAGGAGGGGTTCGATGTGCACTATCGCAAGACCCGAGTCATGCGCCAAGGCGTGCGGCAACACTTAGCGGGTGTGGTATTGAACCAGCATGTGAATGTCATGCGGGCTGACTTTGATCGCCTCAAAGCAACGCTCACCAACTGTGTTCGCCTCGGCCCCAAGAGCCAGAATCGCGAGAGCCATTCCTCTTTTCGTTCACACTTAGAGGGCCGCATGGCCTTCGTTGAGATGATCAACCCGGCAAAAGGAAAACGGCTCCGCGCGATATTCGATCAGATTCATTGGGAATAGCTTGAACTATCAGAAGAAGCGCGCATATTCCAGTGTGAACAAGGAATCCGCGGCGGCTCTAACCTTATATTATGGTGCGCAGCGATCTGCGCGAGTGTCACCGTGGGCGGCCAAGGAACCGTGCTGTTTCTGCGACACCCGAGCATTAGACAAAGCAGCAGGGAAGCGGAAATTGCTAGCCAAAGCCGACTCTGTCAATGCTAGATGGAATGCGGCAAGCTTTGTGCAGCGCGCTGATTGTGTCATTCTGAATTCTGGATAACTGATTCC
>QHZV01000474.1 GCA_003224785.1 Acidobacteriota bacterium | reverse complement strand
CGTGTACCCGGCGAAGAGTTCGTCGCCACCATCGCCGGAAAGTGCGACTGTCACATGCTGCCGGGCAAGACAGGAAACAAAATAAGTCGGCAAAATAGAAGGATCGCTGAACGGCTCCTCCATCGACGAAGTGAGTTTCTCCAGACTCGCGACGACATCCGGTTCGAGTATCAGTTCATGGTGCTCGGTAGCAAATTTCTGCGCGACCAATCTCGCATATTGCGACTCATCAAAATCAGCCTGCCGAAAACCGATAGCAAACGTCTTCACCGGCCGTGAGCTCGCTCTCGCCATCAGCGCCACGATCGTCGAAGAATCCGTGCCGCCACTCAATAGGGCCCCCAACGGCACGTCGGAAATAAGGCGAATGCGGGTCGCTTCCGCCAGCCGCGCTTCCATCTCCTCAAGGCACTCTTCTTCGCTCATCGAAGCATGAGTGCCGTATTCCGGAAGGTCCCAGTATTTGCGTACGCGCAATTCGCCGTGCTGAAATTCCAGCAAGTGGCCGGGAGGCAGTTTGTGTATTTTAGAAAACGCCGTCGCCGGATCAGGCACGTATCCCAAGTACATGTACTGCATGAGTGCTGCGCGGTTCACTTCCGCCAGCTCCGGTGTAACCGTGAGAATGGATTTAATCTCAGACGCGAAATAAAGTTTTCCGTTGTGAAGTGCGTAGTGCAGCGGCTTTTTGCCGAGACGGTCGCGCGCGATCAGCAACGACTGCCGGCGATCATCCCAAAGCGCGAATGCGAACATGCCTCGCAACTTCTGCACACAATCAGCGCCCATTTCCTCGTAAAGATGGACAATAGTTTCTGTATCACTGTGCGTGGAAAAATGATGTCCGTGCGCCTCCAGCTCGGGGCGGAGTTCTGGAAAGTTGTAGATTTCACCGTTGAAAACAATCCAGGCTGAACGGTCTTCGTTAAAGATCGGCTGATGACCGCCGGAAAGATCAATGATGCTCAGCCGCCGCATTCCCAGTCCGACGTTGTTGCGCGCAAGCAAGCCTTCATCGTCCGGACCGCGATGCACGATCGCCTCGCACATCTGATGGACGAGCGCTTCCTCGATCCTTTCGGTCCGGTTCGAGCTAACGATTCCTGCAATTCCGCACATGCCGTTTATGTCCTCAGAGCCAATCCCGCTATCTCAGGTGCTGCTTTCGAAATGGGCGGCCTTCCAAGCTTGTAGCGGTAGTCGCGATAAGCGCCGGGATTGCCTTCGCGCCCGTCGCAAGCCGCCAAAACGATGTTTGCCATTTCGCGCGCAGAAACGAAGTGCGGAATTTCGCGACGTTCCGACGCTCCATCAATCAATTCTTTCAGGAAATTTTGAACCGGCACTCCCAACATTGTGTCAGTATCATCCGGAGCCATGCCATGTGTGTGCAGCTTAATAAAGATCCAATCGGGCCTATCCGCGACTGTAATTGCTGCCTTCTTCCAGAGCGCCAACCGACGCAGTCGAGCCGAGCGATCAACATCCAACATCCACGGCCCTTGCACCAGAAATGGAAACGCACCAACTGACCGTCCAGCTCGTAATTTTCGTCCGCGGCGCTGTGGCGCTCTCTGCCCTATTGGCAACGCGCATTCATAAATCGAATTAATCATCGCAATTTGGGCCGGATGAAAAACTGCCGTCGGATATGTCATATCAACGTAGCAGCCGCTATCGGCCAGTAATTGCATTTCATTGTCCACGCCGCATGCGAATCCATTCGCACAATTTGCCAGGGTGAAGTTGCCATGAATGAACGCGTATTTCGGTTGCGGATCCCCGTCTTGATACGAAAGCCAACCGTGATCGTGCGCCAGAGCGTCACGAAAACTGATCAGATGCTTCTCAGTTTCTTCAGAGCTCGTCGGCTCGGTCAATCCGTGATGAAGATGAACTTCAATCTCTCCCCATCCCGCGCGGCTAAAATCAGAGAGTTGTTGCATCAGGGCCTTATCGTATTGTTCTGCGGGATAGAAGTAAGTGTGGTTAAATCGCTGCCCCTCAGCATCTCTGAACCGATCGAAATTTCGGGGGTACTCGCGGCACCAGGTCTCCAGCCGCTTTTCCTGGACATCCCTCGGAGCGTAGCCTGCCAGGAAACCCGGCATACTGCTGGGCTCAAAGTGGTCCGCAACCGTGATGATCAGGTGTACAGGACCGCTGATCGTTCCCCTCGTAAGCCGCTGCCACGCGTAGCTAGGCAGGCAATTGGCTGAGTACCTCAGCTTACGCACGAGCGGATTGCCCATCCCGGTTTTCCTGGCACTGTGTTTCATCGTGAATCCCTAATTCAACAGGCGATCAGTGACTTCCTTGTTCGACCTGTACAGCCGGTATCATTCGGTTGCCGCTGGCCGAACTCGGCATCGCTTTCCTGTCGCAATCCTTGCAGTTCGCTTGAACATTCTGCATGGTTCGAAGCTGTTGCGAAACCCGCGCTGTAAAAATTCCGGACCCGCGTCCATTCAAATGAAAACCATCCATGAAATACTCGCGCGGAAACTCTCCCGGAGGCGCAAGCACCCACACCGGAACTCCCGCTTTCGCTCCAATCTGCTGAATCTCACTCGATTGGTCTTCGTGAAGCGTGGGTGGAATCAGCAGAACGATCCGCACACCGTACGCGCGGTTGAGTTCTGCCAGTTGCGGCAGTCTCGCCTGCGCTGCTTCCATTAACTCTCTTGGATCATTCACGTGCGGCCCATGATCGGCAATCCGGGCCGCAAGATCGCGGAATTTCGGGATAGTCAAAATCATCACGCACTGCCGGATGAATCCCTTGTCAGCCAGCCATCTGCTCCAGTGCGCGAAGACGTAACTGCTCGCCGTGGTGCGGTCAAGATTCGTTTCTCGCACGACCAGCGGAAAATCGCGCGCACTCATTTGGCGATGAGCAAAAGCCTCGCCCATCGTCCAGTGCGAAGCCAATTGGTCGGTGGCCAAAGCGAGCACGATGATACTGGGCCGGGAGCCTTCTTGCAGCAACTTCCGCACTCCAAAATACCAGTCCAAA
>QHZV01000473.1 GCA_003224785.1 Acidobacteriota bacterium | reverse complement strand
GCGCAGGACGGGAGTGTCGCCCACGCAATCAAGGGAAGGTGAGACCATTGGCACTACCCCAAAGGCGCACACCTGACTCCAGCGAACCAAACGGTGCCACTACTGCACCGTCAGGACCGCCATTCCGCTCACGCCATTCAGTGTTGCCAAAATCGTGGAGCTTCCCGATGCAATCCCGCTGGCAGTGCCATTTGGATTTATCGTCGCGACCGCGGGACTTGAAGAGGTCCACCCGGCCTGGCTGGTGATATTGATCACCGAACCGTCGCTAAACGTTCCGTTTCCGGTGAATGCCTGCGAGGAGCCGACGGCGACGCTTGCATTCGCGGGCGTGACAGCGATTGAGTTCAGCGTCGCGTTGGTCACCTTCAACGACCCGGTCGCGACCTGTCCGTTAAATACCGCAGAGATGGTAACGTTTCCAGCTTGCATGCCGGTGGCGCGACCGATGCTTCCCGCCGAATTGCTAATGGTGGCAATAGCCGACGACGATGATGTCCACGTCACCGCAGAAGTCAAATCCTGCATATCTCCATTGGCAAATGTACCGACTGCCTTGAATTGCGCCTGAATTGTCGCTGGGACGCTGACACTTGCCGGCCTTACCGTGATCGAACTCAGCGACGACGATTCCACAACCAGACTCGCTGTTCCACTGATGGAGCCAGATTGCGCCGTTATGGTCACTACTCCGGGGGACTGACCCAAAGCAACACCGGCTACGCTCACGGTCGCAACATTCGTGTCAGAAGACGTCCAGCTGACACCCGAACTCAAGGTCTGCTTGCTGCCGTCGCTGAACGTTCCAGTTGCGATGAACTGTAATGATGAGCCGGGAGCAACCAATCCGGAGGTCGGACTCAACGTGATCTTAGTCAGGGTTGCGCTGTTGACGTTAAGTTGCGCCGATCCGATGGCCGAAGCGCCCGCGTAACTGAAGCTCGCATTTATCGTCGCGCTTCCTGAGCTTACGCCGGTTGCCGAACCATAGGTTCCGGAGTTGTTTCCAACCGTTGCGACGGATGTATCGCTCGAGGTCCAGCCTGAGCTCATCGTGATGTCCTGGGTCGTGGAGTCATCGAAGACACCGGTAGCAGTGAAATGAACATGCCCACCGGTAGGTATAGCCGTGACCACAGGGGCCAGAGAAATCGTAGCAATTTTCGCCGAGGTCACTGTGAAAAGTACCGAATCTGTTGCGAGGCCGAGCGATGCCGTGATGGTCACTGACCCCCGCGCTCGGATCGGACACCGACCAGCTCGCGCTGTGTGTAATATCGCGAGTACCTCCGTCGTTGAATGTGCCAATCGCGGTCATCTGAATTCTAGTGCCCTGCGCGATGCTTCCGTTCGCCGGCTGAATCGAGATGGAATTCAGATTGGCAGCATTCACCGCCAACGGCGTGCTGTTGCTGACTCCGCCGAAAGAGGCGCTGATATTGGTATTGCCTACGTTTCTTGCTGTCGCCAGCCCACTGGTTGTGATCGAAGCGATTGAGGTTGAGGAAGAATTCCAAGTCGCCGTACCCGTCACGTCCTGAGTGGTTCCATCAGAGAACGTCGCCTTTGCGGTGAATTGCTGAGTAAGACCCAGCGGCAGCGATACGTTGGTTGGTGAAACGACGACCGACACCGCAGACACAGAAGTAACCATCAATGTCGTGCTTCCGGACACGCCGCCGGAGGTCACGGCGATTGTTGCATTACCACTCGCCACAGCTTTGGCTAGCCCAGATGTCGGAGCTGTGGTGCTCACGGTTGCTACTGTCGTGTCCGACGAACTCCACGAGACGGTGCTCGTCACGTTCTGAGTGGAGTTGTCGCTGTAGGTGCCGATCGCTATAAATTGCTGGGTCGTACCAGGCGCAATCGATGGATTCCCAGGAGTGATCGCGATAGCCACCAGTCCTGGAACAACCGCGATTGAAAACGATCCGCTGATCCCGCCGATGCTAGCGCTAATCGAGCATGCACCGCCATTAATGAACGTGGTCACCAAACCACCTGCGGCGACCGAGCACACAGTTGCGTCCGATGAACTCCACTTTGCCGTAGCAGTCAGATCCTGACTGGTATTGTTGCTGTAGGTGCCGATTGCTTTCATCTGTTCGATCTGGCCAGTAGTCAGGTTCGCAGTAGCACCGGTTACCTGGATTGACTTAAGCACCGGATTCGGGGGTACGCTGCCTTGGGATCCCCCACCACACGCAATCAGAACCATCAAGCCCAAAAGCGCACCGGCAAAGAAAACTGTTCGCACTTCATCCCCCACCGCGAAGTATCTAGTTCCTCTACGACAGCGGAGCACGAGGAAGCCCAAACCTGGGCCTGTAAAGCTCCTATTTTGAATGCGCACAAATCAATGAATACTGTGTGAAAACAAGAAAGGGAAAATGTTTGCCTCAAACAGTGAACGGTCCCTTCAGCATTACTGAAGTAACATAAGAACAGCAGGAGCGCGTGATCTTTCCGACCCTGCTGGGTGTACGGATCGAGTCCCGCCCGTGCGAGTGATTTATATCTCTTCCCGGATGGGAGCTATTTCTATTACTTCTGGTCAGACATTCCACCCCCAACACTGGGTATTATGCGGGGGAGAACTGAAGCTCACGTCAAACGGACGTTAGTTGGAAGCCCGGAGCAGAGCGGGGTTATCTGCTGGTACG
>QHZV01000472.1 GCA_003224785.1 Acidobacteriota bacterium | reverse complement strand
CTCGACGGGCGCGAAGGACTGCTCCTGCACATGTATCACGCAGGATATGTCTCCTGGAAATATGCCAAGGGCTGGGAAGTCGGGCGCAAGCAGTCGCAATAAAATGCGAGGCGTTCGGAGCAATGTCTCCTCCGGACTGGGAGTGCCGCGACCGACCGCCTGGTCGCTTTCCCGCCTTGCTCCGTATTGATGCCTCTCCTATGATCGAACTAGAGAGCGCATGCCGAATAAGAAAACACAAACTCCCGAGACTCCGATATCTGACGTTACCGAAAATCGCCATCCCACCGATTCGGAGAAGCATTGGGCAGAGAAGACGCTCTTGCCTGCACTCGAAAAATCACCTGAAAAGCCGATTGGCGCGTCGAGCGGCGTAAATCTTGACGAGCAAGGTCGCGCTCGCTTTACCACGGTTTCAGGCGTTCCCATTCGGCGCCTGTACACGCAAGCCGATCTCCCGCAAGATTGGAATTACGACCAGTATCTGGGTATGCCCGGCGAGCCGCCTTTCACGCGCGGCATTCATGCCACTGGATATCGGGGCAAGCTCTTCACCATGCGCCAGTTTTCCGGCTTCGCTTCGCCGGAAGAAACCAACCAACGATACAAATATTTACTGGAGCATGGCGGCAGCGGGCTGTCTGTAGCCTTCGATTTGCCGACGCTGATGGGGTACGACTCCGATCATCCGGCGAGCGAAGGTGAAGTAGGGAAATGCGGCGTTGCAATTGATTCGCTCGAGGACATGGAAATCCTTTTTAGCGGAATTGACCTCGAGAAGACCACCGTTTCCATGACCATCAATTCGCCTGCCTCGGTGCTGTGGGCGATGTATCTGGTGGTCGCGGAAAAACAGGGCGCCGATTGGAAAAAGATTTCAGGGACCATCCAGAACGACATTCTGAAGGAGTACATCGCGCAGAAGGAATACATCTATCCGCCAGCGCCATCCATGCGTTTGGTGGTGGACACATTTGAGTTCGGGACGAAGTTCACTCCTCGCTTCAACACGGTTTCGATAAGTGGTTATCACATCCGCGAAGCTGGTTCCACTGCGCTGCAGGAACTGGCGTTCACGTTGTATGACGGTGTTGAGTATGTCGAATGGGCGCTGCGTCGTGGCCTGGAGGTGGATGATTTTGGTCCGCGCCTGAGTTTCTTCTTCAACGCGCATAACGACTTTTTCGAAGAGATCGCGAAGTATCGGGCCGCTCGCAAGATCTGGTATCGAGTCATGACACTCAAACAGCCGGCGTTTCGCTTCCGGCGCAGCAGCCGATGAACAATATTGCTCGGGTTGCAATCCAGGCGCTCGCTGCGGTGCTCGGCGGAACCCAGTCGCTGCACACCGATGCCTACGACGAAGCTCTGGCCTTGCCGACCGAAGAAGCCGCACGAATCGCGCTACGCACCCAGCAGATCATTGCTTACGAATCCGGCGTCACTCACACCACAGATCCTCTTGGCGGTTCCTATTTCCTCGAGAATCTAACTCTGCAAATGGAAAACGGCGCATTTGACTACTTCGGCAAGCTCGACGCGATGGGCGGAATGGTCAAGGCGATTGAACGAGGTTACCCGCAAAAAGAAATTGCCGAGGCGTCGTACCAATATCAGCGTGCTGTCGAAGCCAAAGAAAAAATCATTGTGGGCGTGAACGACTTTGTTGTTGAAGAGGAATCGCCGCATATCCTTTATATTGGCGAATCCGTCGGACACCAGCAGACGGCAAAGCTCAAAGCATTGCGTGCGCGACGATCCAATGATGAGGTGCAGCGCCGTCTGAACGATCTCAAGCGAGCCGCCGGCCAGGAACCATCCGCGGGCTCGAATGGGAGCGTCTGTCCAGCCAATACCATGCCGTACATCATTGACGCGGTCCGTGCCTATGCGAGCGTTGGTGAGATCTGCGAGGCGCTACGCCAGGTGTACGGTACCTACACGGAAGCAAGCATCACTTAATATGGAGGTCGGGCGAACGAGTGTTCTCCTGCTCGGGAGGTTCCATGTCAATTCGGCCGGTAAAGCGCTTAATTAAATCCAAGCCAACTATGGAAGGCGCAGGCGTGCATTTGCGGCGCGCGTTTGGTTTCGGAAATACCAAGGATTTTGATCCGTTCCTTTTGCTCGACGACTTCCGCAACGACGTTCCCGAGGATTATCTTGCGGGATTCCCCTGGCATCCGCATCGTGGCATCGAAACCATCACCTATGTGCTGGCGGGCACCGTGCAGCACGGCGACAGTATGGGCAACAGCGGCGTCATTTCTTCCGGCGATGTGCAATGGATGACCGCTGGCAGCGGCATTATTCATCAGGAAATGCCGAAGGGCGACCAGGCCGGACGGATGCACGGATTCCAACTCTGGGCGAATCTTCCTTCTTCGTTAAAGATGACTGCGCCCCGCTATCAGGAAGTCAAAGTCGGCGAAATTCCTGAAGTCACGGATGACGACGGCACCCACGTGCGAATCGTTTGCGGGAACTTCTGGGGAAAGACTGGCCCGGTGCAGGGAATCGCTGCCGATCCCATTTATCTCGATGTTTCAGTTTCGCCGGGCAGGAGCAAGACTCTTCCGGTCGAGACCACTCG
>QHZV01000471.1 GCA_003224785.1 Acidobacteriota bacterium | reverse complement strand
AGCACGTCAGGGATTCGAGAGTGAATATCAGACGTGTCATGGCAAGGGACAAGGGAAACATAATCGTTATATCCAATTCCGAAGAAAGTCGTTCAGCTAAGGTCCGCAGCATGGCCAGCCGTTAAATGGGAGGCACAATGCAGGACCTGTTTTGGATTGTAGTCACGATCACGTTTTTCGCCGTTTGCATCGGTTACGTCGAGTTCTGCGAGCGCATGAGGTGAGGGGCCATGAATCTTGAATCGGTGATCATGCTCGCAATCAGCGCGCTCACCACGGTGTATCTCGTTTATGCATTGTTGCGCCCGGAGAAGTTCTGATGACCGCGAACGGTTGGTTTCAAATCCTGTTGTTCTTCGCGCTGGTACTGCTCGTCACAAAGCCTCTCGGAATTTTCATGACTCGCGTGTTCAGCCGCGAGCGCACGTTCCTCGATCCGGTTTTGAGGCCACTTGAGCGATCGCTGCATCGCATCACTGGTGTTGATGAAAAACACGAGATGCGCTGGACGGAATACGCCATTTGCATGCTTCTGTTCAGCTTAGTTTCCATGCTTGTGCTCTACGGACTGGAACGCCTGCATCGTTCACAACCAATACGAACTGGCAAAACTATTCCGGCGAGACCACGATGAGCTATCTCACCCAAATGATGGGCCTCGCGTACCACAATTTCATGTCTGCGGCGGTGGGAATAGTGCTGGCGATAGCGTTCATTCGCGGCATCGCTCGCCGTCAGATGCAGACGATCGGGAATTTCTGGGTCGATCTCCTGCGGTGCGCACTTTGGGTGCTGCTGCCATTCTGCATAGTAGGTGCATTGCTTCTGGTTTCTCAAGGAGTCGTGCAGAATCTCAAGCCCTACGACACCGTCAAACTGGTCGAGCCCATGCAGGTTCAGAAGACGACGACAGATGGCAAGCCGATAGTGGACGCGCAAGGCAAGCCGGTCATGGACACTGTTACGGAGCAGACGATTGCTCAAGGGCCGGTCGCTTCACAAGAAATCATCAAGGAGCTGGGCACGAACGGCGGAGGGTTCTTCAATGCCAACAGCGCTCATCCTTTCGAGAATCCAACTCCCCTCGCGAATCTGATTGAGTTGGTGTCGATATTCGCTTTGGGCAGTGGCCTCACCTACACTCTGGGCCGCATGACCGGCTCCCAACGTCACGGTTGGGCGGTTTGGGGAGCCATGGCGATTCTGTTTTTGTCTGGTGTGACAGTTGCGTACTGGGCGGAAGCGCGCGGCAACCCGATGCTAGCGGGGACTGATCAGCACGCCAGCACAATGCAAACCGGCGGAAACATGGAAGGCAAGGAAGTCCGGTTCGGCATCGCCAATAGCGCTCTGTGGGCGACAGTCACCACCGACACCAGTTGCGGTGCAATCAACAGCTGGCACGATTCTTTTACTCCACTAGGCGGCCTGGTTCCGCTCGCCAACATCATGCTCGGTGAAATCATTTTCGGCGGCGTTGGGTCCGGCATGTACGGGGTGCTGATCTACATCATTCTCGCAGTATTCATTGCCGGGTTGATGGTGGGCCGAACACCCGAGTATCTCGGCAAAAAGATCGAAGCCTATGACGTGCATTCTTAATGCTGGCCCCCACGGGCTTAGTGAGGTCTTGTACGCGTTCACGTCTTAGGCTGGCAATAATGGGTCTGCATTTGCTGGACTAACCACGAATACCCCCTGGTACAACATCACCGGGGCGCTGGCAATGTTGTTTGGACGTTTTTTTATGGTGATTCCGGCGCTTGCAATTGCTGGGAACCTCGCACAGAAAAAGTACGTGCCGCCATCACTGGGCACATTTCCGGTCACAACCCCTCTTTTCACGTTGCTCTTGTTGGGCGTCATCATTATTGTCGGTGCTCTGACCTTTTTTCCGGCATTGAGTCTTGGCCCGATTCTCGAGCACCTTCTGATGCTGGCAGGAAAGGCATTCTGATGAGAGGACATCAACTGAATGAATCTGCTGACCGCATTTGGTTTGTTCGCCGTAACGGCGATGCTCGTGACCTATGCACTCGAGGCGCGAAGCCATTGGTTCATTCTGGCGTTCGCGTTTTCGTGCGCGCTGGGATCGGTTTACGGTTTTCTTCAGGGCGCGTGGCCGTTCGGCCTGGTTGAAGGCGTTTGGACGCTCGTTGCAGCGCGCCGCTGGTGGTTGAAGCGAAGCGAAGTCGGCACCTGAGCAATTTTCGTTTCGACCGAGAGCTAAAGGGCTATGTCGAAAAAATCGAAAGCAGTGTGGGAATGGAAGATCGTTCGTCGCGCGTTGTGGGATTCCCTTATAAAGCTGAACCCGAAAAAGATGATGGGGAACCCGGTAATGTTCGTGGTCGAGATCGGTAGCGTGATCACAACCGTTCTCCTCTTCAAGGGCGGCGGCGCGTTAAAGTTCAATTTACAGATCACGCTTTGGCTCTGGTTCACGGTTTTGTTTGCCAATTTCGCCGAGGCCATGGCCGAGGGACGCGGCAAAGCGCAAGCCGATACGCTGCGCAAGGCGCGTTCGGAAACTGTCGCAAACCGGATCGCTGATAAAGGGTCGATTGAACAGGTCCCGAGCTCAAGCCTCAGGGCTGGAGACGTGGTGCTGGTTTCGGCGGGCGAGTTCATTCCCTCGGACGGCGAAATTATAGAGGGCGTCGCATCGGTCGATGAGTCGGCGATCACTGGTGAATCCGCTCCCGTGATTCGCGAATCGGGCGGCGACCGTTCTGCAGTAACCGGCGGCACGCGCGTGCTGTCGGACCACATCAGAGTCAAAATCACTTCGAATCCGGGCGAGACCTTCCTCGATCGCATGATTGCATTGGTCGAAGGCGCAGAGCGGCAAAAAACGCCAAACGAAATTGCGCTGAATATTCTTTTAGCGGGCCTCACGATCATATTTTTGTTGGCGGTGGTTACGTTGCAGCCATTCGCGATTTATTCGGGCTCTTCGCAAACTGTATTTGTTTTGGTCTCGTTGTTGGTTTGCCTGATTCCGACCACCATTGGCGGACTGCTTTCGGCAATTGGAATCGCAGGCATGGATCGGCTGATTCAGCACAATGTGCTCGCGATGTCAGGTCGTGCAGTTGAAGCCGCTGGCGATGTGAACACCCTGCTACTGGATAAAACCGGGACCATCACGCTCGGGAAT
>QHZV01000189.1 GCA_003224785.1 Acidobacteriota bacterium | reverse complement strand
ACTCCCGGACCGTGGTGCACGTGCCGGTAGTCAGCAACATCCAGAAGCAACTCTTCGCAAAGCTGCTCCTGTATCCAGCCATGGAAGATGTTCACGATGGCGTCAAGATCCAAATCTTGAGAATTCTCAAGAAGCAGCTTGACGTTGAGATGTTGTAGCTCCACAGTTGTTCTTTCCTGGACGATTGCCTCGATGCCTCTGCTACTCACAATTCCTCGCTGTGATCAGTTCCGTCCTAATCTTCTTTGCGAACTTTGCGGTTAAAAGCTTTGCTCACGCAGTCACGAGTGTGCCCAGTCGATTGCTGCAGCTGTACGCAGCGTCAATAAAGAGCTGCGCTTCTTCCATCAAATAGCGGCTCGACTCGGAATCATGTGCCTGCCCAGCCTTCCGCTGTGCGTCAAACAAATAATTCGCGAACTTCCCGCCCGCAAATGGATCAAAGAACACCTGCGTCTCGTAATAACGCTTCCGGAATTCCGCGACGATCTCATTCGGATCATTGCTGATATTCGATTTCTCCACCTGTACCAGCGCCTTCGCCGCCGTGAGCATGGCAAGGAGAGCGCCTTTGCCAGCGCGATCGGCGTCACCGGTTTCATGTGCCAGTTGCGCTTCGAATAATTCCCTTTCGGCCGCGGCTAAACCGAAGTCCACGGCTGAAACCACTTCGCCGGCGCACTCGCCCTGGCCCATATCGCCAAGCGTGTATTCGCGCGGGTCGCCCCAGTCGCTAAAATAAGACCGATCGCCGACTGGCGGCTTGCTCAAATCTTCCAGCAGATTTTTCAATTGCGCTTTGCCCGTCCGCGTGACGAAATCTTTGAAGGTTTCTCCTTTATTGCGATCGGCGACGTACCGCTCGGCCAATCGCGAGACCACTTTCGGAATGTTCTTCGAAGGCACGGCCAAGACCGGCAGCCCGTACGAGCCCGCGTTCTTTTCCCATTGACCACCCAGCACCACCTGGAAGTGCGGCACCGCGTATCCAGCGATCTTGCGGCTCACACCGTAGAAGCCGAGGTCGGCCACATGATGCTGCCCGCAACTGTTGAAGCAGCCGCTGATTTTGATGTGCAGGTCCTGCACCGCCTGGTCTGATGTAAAACTCTTTTCGCTGACCCGCTTTCGCAACTCCGCCGCCAAGCCGCGCGAAGACGAAATTCCGAGTTTGCATGTGTCCGTTCCTGGGCAGCTGGTGATGTCCACCAATGCGCCTGCGCCCGCATCGCCCAGGCCCGCAGCATGCAGCGCCTTGTACAACTCTGGGAGATCTCCTTTGCTCACCCATCGAATGACAATGTTCTGTTCAACCGTGGTCCGTACTGTTTCTCTCGTGTAACGCCGCGCGATATCGGCGAGTGATCGCAACTGATTCGCGGTAATGTCGCCGAGCGGCAACGCCACAATCACCGTGACATACCCGGCCTGCCGCTGCGGACGGGTGTTCGACCGCAACCATTTTTGCAACTCTGCGCCCGAGCCATTTGCCGTGTTGATCAACACCAGCTCCGGCACATCCACCGCTGGCTTCAGTGGCGCTTCCGCAAATTCCGCCTGCGCTTCTTGAATTAATTCTGTCCAGCGCAGATCGAACGGCAGAATCTTTCGTTCTTCGCGAACCAGCTCGCGGAATTTTTCGATTCCCAAGTCCTGAATCAAGAACTTAATGCGCGCGCGGTTCCGGTTTTTCTTTTCGCCGTGCCTCGCGAAGACCCGCGCGATCGCCTGCGCCAACGGCAACAGCTCCTCAGGAGCGACAAACTCATCGAACAGCTTTGCCTGATACGGTACCGCCCCCAAACCGCCGCCTACATACATTTCGAAACCGAGCTCTTCCCTGCCGGTGGCGTCGTTCAGGCGCTTCTTCGCAATCAATCCCAGGTCGTGCAATCCGGTCAGCCCGCACGCGTGCTGTGCGCAACCGCTGAATGCCGGCTTGAACTTGCGCCCGAAACTCTGAGTATCTGGATGCCCCAGAAGAAATTTCGCGAGCGCCCGCGCGTAAGGCGTCACATCAAATGCTTCGTCGGTGCAGACACCCGCATACGGGCACGCGGTGACATTGCGAACTGAATTTCCGCAGGCCTCGCGGGTTGTGATGTTCGCCGCCGCCAGCCGCCGCATCAGTGCCGGAGTGTCATCTATGTGCACGTAATGGAGCTGGAAATCCTGGCGTGTGGTCACGTGCGCGATTCCATCCGAATATTCCTCGGCCAGCTCCGCCATCACTTCGAGCTGCTCCGCATTCAGGCCACCTGCGGGAATCTTGATGCGTTGCATTCCGGGCGCATCCCAAAGCGTGTTCGGTCCTTTGGTCAAATCGCCCGAAGGGAAATTGAGCTTCTGGACCTTTTTCCCATCGTTACGCTGGCCATTGTCGTAGCGCTGGCCGTAGGCCCCGCGACGAAGACGCGTTTCAGCAAACAGGCGCTCTTCGAGCTTGCCCTGTTTGCGCAGCGTGATCTCGGTTTCGAAGATGTCGATCTCGCGAGCGAGAGCATCGGGCACTTGCCCGTCGAGTTTTTCTTTCCAGCTAGGGTTTGAGACTTTCATGGTTCCT
Source organism: Acidobacteriota bacterium (assembly GCA_003224785.1). Taxonomy (GTDB): domain Bacteria; phylum Acidobacteriota; class Terriglobia; order Terriglobales; family Acidobacteriaceae; genus Gp1-AA145. Next base: position 5,250 of record QHZV01000189.1, on the reverse strand, counting down.
GACTTTTCAGCTCTTAGCTGTTAGCTCTTAGCCTTTAGCTAAAGGCAACCCGGCTTGGCTAAGAGCGTGTTTTCTCCCAAAAACACAAAACCCACCAGCCAGTCCTTCTGGCGGTGGGTGTGAGCTTAATAGTTAAGATTGCTGATTAGCTCATACGGCACCCGTCCCAGAAGAGACACGACAGGTACAACAACAACACATGACCATCTTCTGGACGGATGTATAAAACATTGCCTAAGTAGTATCCCCCGGCGAACCGCCGGATTACAACTCAAATATTCGATGCGTCCGTGCGGAAAAACGAATCAGGAAATCGCGGCAGAGCGTCGCGATGGAACTATTCAGTCCATACGTAAAGGAAATTCGCGTCAGAAGCAGTTGCAACCGTGCGGTTTGCCTTTCTGGTCGCCCGGTTCAGCGCCGACCGCACCTTCTCCTTGCTCTCGGTCAATTCTTCCAACGGAATTTTGAGCGCAGTTCCCTTCCCTGCCCGGTCCAGATCAGAAAGTATCCGGGTGACAATTGTCTTGTGTTTACCGTTTCGTCCCTGCGGGACTTCAGCCTGCGACATGGTTTCAAAATTCATTCGGGTCTTCAAGGGCCGTGTGCTCATGGAAACCACCTCAACTCGTATTATTAACGTATCGCTGTTCTAACATTAAATAGATGCTATCGCAACGTTAAAGCGTTGGATCAGGCACGCTACCGTATAGCCTCGCACTGCTGAAAATGCACTACCAGCGACGGCCTCAACCTAAAGCAACGGTATGAACAAGCAAAACGCTCCGTTCTAATTCACCAAAAGATCTGACCCGTATCGTTCGCAGTTTGCTACTGTGAAGTCGGATCGAAGGAATAGGAGCCAATGGTGCCAAACGTGAAAACACACTTTGAGCAGATCCCGCTCGACGTGGTGAAGAAGATCATAGGAGACGGGAAAGCAATTGAAGTGAACGGAGACAAGGCCGAAAAGTTGAAGCTCCGTGGCGCGAAACCTGGATTGAAGACACTACGAGCGAGGTAGAACGTGCAAAACGAAACCAAAGAACGTTGGATTCATATCTGCGAATTAGCTGCTCGAGAGCAGGACCCTGACCGGTTGATGATGCTGGTTCAGGAACTGAACGAGTTGTTAACCCAGAAACACGAGCGCCTGCAAATGCAGCGTTTTGGGCCAACTAGTGACAATCGGGTGAATTCTCAGTAAAGCGCTGGCAGCTGATCGGAGAGCCAATGAATACCCAGGTAACATCCAAACTGCCTGAACCCGCCCAGAAATCGCCATACTGTGCAGATCCAAACTGCATTTTCTGCAAAGAGCTGCGAGAGGTTTACGAAGTGCTGAGTCGCGGCAAGAGCGCGCCATCTTCGAGTCAGCGGCCCGCGTAATCACTAGAAAGAGTTAGAGCGGGCTTCATTTGGGTTTCCGGATGCTTCCGTATTGCGGTTGTCACTCGGCGGTCGCCACGCCATCATCGACCCATTGATGTCCGCACAATCCGCACTTCCATTTGTATTTCGTAGCCCCACTACTCGACCCGACTTCCTCCTCGAAGACGATGTCCTTTGAGCGGCAGTCCGGACACCTTACATCAACATCCTCCGGCGATTCCTGCTCCTTCTCCGACTCGGGCACGTCCTTGGGCTCGTAATATTGCAATGCCTCTCGCGCGTACGGGACGCCAATCCGCATGATCTGCACTCCTACACCGGCCGGAAACGTCGAGGTCACCGCGTCAACGCTTGTGGCCTTCTCTGCTCCCATAAAGAAAGGGGTGCCTGCCACGTTCAACCTGCGCTGCAAGTCGATTGCATCACGCAAGCTCCAGACCGTCTCAATCTCGACTAGCTCGCGATCTTCGGCATAAGGATCGCCGGCGTACTCGGACGCTTCCATATCGGCATGGACCGGGGGCGGAGGCGCCCCGACTCTGGCGGTTTTGGCGAAGTCAGGATTTTCCCTCTGGTCATTCTCCGCCTCCACCTTCAACTTCCGTGTGGACAGTTCCATGGCCAAGATCTGCTGCGCAATTTCCGTAAGCTTGTCACGATCTTTCGCAATAGCGATCAGCTCACCATCCGTCATCCGCTGATAATGTTCGGAGAGCCGCAGCCACTCCCCTGCATGGTTGATGCTTCTCATTCGCTGGTGTAAACGCGAGAAACAAACTACACCGGGAAAGGGCGGGGGACAAGGGGATTCAGTGGGAATCGCCAGTAAGAATGCTTCAGTCGGCTAACTCAAGCCGCCATAGGATAAAACACGGACCTAGCCCGATCCAACAAGATCGTAAGGCTATCCGTCTTCGACACGACTGCAGAAATCCCCGTCGATCGGGCCTCTTGCTCTGAGAGTACGTCGCCATATTCACTGAAGACAATAATCGGGGTCATGGGCATTTCGCGCTTCAAGGCGCAAGCCGCTTCGAGGCCGTTCATCACCGGCATTGAAAGATCGAGCAAAATCAAGTCAGGCAGAAACACGCGTGCCATTTCAAGCGCCTCCTGCCCGTTCTCGGCCTCGCCGCATACCTCGAAATCCTCTTGCGAAGCAAATAGATCAACCAGCGCGTGTCGGATCATTTTGTGGTCGTCCGCTATCAATACTGATTTCATCATCATGGACCACCTTGATAGTTCCGCATCCGCCTCAATGTGGACGATTGTGGGCTGCTTTCGCCGTGAGCATTTGGGTCCCCGAATCGCGACCCGGAACCGTCTGAGTGCGCCACTGTCGCTGCGAGAACAGTGACTAAATGGATGCGAATGGCGGACACTTCCATCCGATACCGGGTACTAAGCTGCTTCAATCGGGCAAAGCATGTAGACGGAGAACTAGCGGCGGATTTTCGTCTCAGGTTGGGTTGGGGGTTTTGATTTCCATCGTTACAGGACGTGTGGGTCGGGCCAAGTCTCGCCGTTTTTGGCGAGATTTGGGAATCTCTGCACTGTACTCGGGCGAATAAAGAGCGAATATGCTACGATCCTTTCCATGGCCCGCCGTCCCGATCGCCGCAGTGACAATGACGATATCCTCTCGAAAAACGATCTCAAGCAAATGGGCGAGGGCCTTTCCCGCCTCAGCGTGGACGCCGTCCTCCAGGCCTATCACTCGGCCTACGCCCGCTGCCGGATGGTGAATGACCGGGTCCCCACCGCCCGGTCAATTCAAGAACTTGTCCAAGTCTGGAAACAACTGTGGAAGTGGCGATGAGCCGATGTGTGGGTCGGACACTCCTCTCCGACGGTCTTCATTTCTTGCAGGATAACCAAACTGGGATGCCCTATAGGAGAGATTCCTGATGTCGTGTCACCCACCCCTCCCGTGACTTTGGGCCAGCGCCGTTCGTATCCGGCGCGTTTGGTCTTCTTTCGCTATACTCCCCGAACTCTTATGCTTCTTTTCACCCCAGCTGCACCCAACTACATGCCGGTGCAAGACCTTGCCGCCGCCACTGCCTGGTACGTGGAGAAATTCGGCGGGCGCCCGCATCCGACGAAATTTGACGATGGACGACGCGGCGCGGAGCTCTGGCTTGCCGACGAGGTCTATTTCGTCCTGGGCCCTCGCGACATTCCCACCTCCGACGAAACTCCCATGCTCTACACTCCCAATATCGCCAAGGCCAGAGACTACTTGCTCGCGCGTTGCGTCGAAGCCACCAAAATTCAGCGTGACCGCCAAAACACCAAGTTCTTCGAAATGCGCGACCTCGAAGGCAACCTCATCGAGATTTGCCAACAGCCCTAACGGTTCGTGTGGCTCGTGTGGAGCCTGCCCTGAGCGACGCTAATGGAAACTGTCGGAAAATCTACAGCGATTTCCCGAGTGACCGTTGCAGCCCGAAATTGCAATTTAAGGAATGGCTGCCAGTAATCTAGATGAACGTATCCGCGAACTGTGCACTCTGATTCCCAGCACGCCCGATGAGGAAATAGTGCCCCTCATCCAAGAATTACAAGCTGCGCTGCACAAAAAAGTTGAGCAGCTTCGTCACTTAGCCCGTGAACGGCTTCCTCCCGAGAAACGGCGTTGAATAACGCTTTCAAGGCTAAAATAAGCCTTTGTGCCCTTGCTTTTCGGAACGCTGGCGCGAACTGTGCGCAAAGGCGACCGTCGAGCAAGATCCGGATAAACTCCTGGAGCTTACGCAGGAGATAACTCGTCTGCTGGACGAGAAACAGGAACGCCTGCTCAAAACGCGCAAAGGCGAGGGGCAGAGCGCGGGCTAGCCTTCCACGTCCCGTGGAACATCAGCGCTCGGCAGGATTTAAAGCCGCAAAATACACCCGTTCTGGTATAGACCCATGCGAGCCTGATAGAGCAACGTAAGGAATGCCTCGGCTCGACGATCATATTCGCGACCTCTGCGAGCAGGTTTCCGATGCGCCCGACGAGGAAGCGGTACCTATCGCTAAGGAATTACGGAGCGCAATCCACAAGAAAGCTCAATCCATTCGGCAGCTGGCAGCCAAGCAGTTGGTCCAGAAGAAGAGCGCGAAAGAGCTTCGCAAAGCTGGGTAGTTTGTAGCAATGCTACGAGTTCGGAGATTCTTTCCGCTTCACGAGCCGTTTTTCTTTTTCCATCAACAGCTGGTTGATTTCGGTTATCAGTCTTGCGACCACGGCTTTGATTTCATTTCACACCTCGCGTAATGTCATTGCGATCGTCACCCGAGATCGTCACATGAGATCGTGACATGAGATTCTCAAACCGAGAATCGTCAAACCCGGGGCCGTCAAACCGCGCGTGGTCCGCGGATGAAATGCAAGACCAGCGAGATCAACGCGACGATCAGCAGAAGGTGGATCAGTCCGCCGGTGACGTGCAGAACGCCCCAGCCGAGAATCCATGCGATCAGCAGAACGACAAACAAGATAGTGAAAATACTCATGGTTAAGCCTCCTTCAGGTCTGCGGCTATTCGCCTGACAGACCGAAATAGGATGGCCGGGTGGGTGGCACGGATGGCACAACTAAGGTTCGTATCCATGCACTCGGAACGGCTCCTACGGAGTGCGGAGAGCAGTGTTCAGGGTTGTACAAAGGAGGAGTACGGCAGGAGGTGAAAGATGGCATTGTGCCCACGAATCAAAAGCGTCGGACAGGAATGTCCGACCCACACAGTGATCACCGTGTGCAGATGCTGAAATTATTTCGAGGTACTTTCGTAGCGCCCCTTCCGATCCAACTCTTCCGATCCGGATCACCGACCAGTTCTACACTTCCGCCAACTCTTCTTCAAGCAG
>QHZV01000188.1 GCA_003224785.1 Acidobacteriota bacterium | reverse complement strand
GCTCCATGCGGAGCCACTTCTCGCCGGATTTCGCTTGCGGCAGTGCCTGCTGAAACTTCCACATCAGCTTCTCCCACTCCTGAACTTTGGGATTCTGCTGGTCGGCTTTCGCCTTTTTCTCGAATGAGAAACTCTCGTTGACGTCCATGAGCATGAACATTCGCGTGCCAAGCAGATAAATTTCCATGTGTTCAATGCCGGAACTATGGATGCTTTCGGTTATTTCCGGCCAGATTTTCTCGTGATAACGCTTGTACTCGGCGATGAGGTCAGGATTGTTTTTCAGGTCGAGAGTGAAGCAGAAGCGGCGGCTCACGGGGTGGTGCTCAATTCTGGGACGGGATGCTGTGCCGCAAGAACAGGCTGCCGTCCACGCAGTGCGAAGCTCAGCCCGTAAGTTTGGCAGATCAGTGGCACAACAAATGCGACTCGAAGATTGCTGTGGTTGGAAATGAATCCCATGATCGCACGACCGACGGCCCCGCCGATGATGGATGCCACGAGTAAGGACGAGCCCAAAAATAAGAACAGAGTGGTTACGAAACTCAGAGGGGCCACGAAGGGTGGATCGGTGATCGGGACTGAGCTTGTCATTTTTTATTCAGAGCGCATTTTACGTCAGAGCGCGTTTTACGTTAGAGCACGGTCAAGATGCACGTAGCCGCCATCCACAAACAGATGCTGGCCAGTGATGTGGCTGGACCGGGTGGAGAGGAGAAATACTACCATTGCGGCGATTTCGTCGGGCGTGGTCATCCGTTGCTCGAGAGGGACCTTCGCAAGAATAGTCTTAAGCTTCTCGTTTGGACTTGGAAAGGTGTCGAGCCACTGACGATAGAGCGGCGTCATCACTTCGGCTGGGACGATCGCGTTCACGCGGATTCCGTATTCGAGTAATTCCGCGGCCCATTCCCGGGTGAGGGCGAGAATCGCACCTTTCGATGAAGCGTAACCTGACGTGCCGCCTTGGCCGGTCAATGCTGTCTTCGAACTAATGTTCACAATCGGCCCGCGCGATTTTTTCAGATGCGGCAAGGCGTAGTGCGCCATGTTGTAGTAGTGCAACAGGTTTCGACTGAGAGACTCGACATACAGATCCGGGCTGCCATACTCCAGGCCAACTTTGTCATTGATGCCGGCGTTATTGACGAGCGCATCGAGGCGTCCGAATTTTTCGATTGTCTTCTGGATAACGGCGTAACAGCTCTCGGCTTGGGAAAGCTCGGCGATGATGACGTCACCCGTGGATAGCTCACTATGCAATTTGTGGGCGGCGTCGGCATCACGGTCCACGATGACGGGAATTGCGCCCTCGGCGGTTGCAGTGCGGATGATCGCTGCGCCAATGCCTTTAGCGCCACCAGTGACTAGAACTACTTTGTTTTTGAATTGGAGGTCCAATTTTGCCCAGAAAAATTCATTTCCCCAATTTGTCGGAGCCTAAACCTGACTGCCAATTAAGACAGCCTAGTGATTCCCGGGAGAACGTCGAACCCAGAATCGAAACTAAGAATTTCGTCAATTCCATGTTGTTGCATACCGGATTGTGAATTGCACGTGGGAATAATCGGGGAGATCCGAGAACGATCTGTTTCGCTTTTTCGGCAATGACTCATGACCATGAATCAACTGACTATCACTCAGGAGTCATCCGTGTAAATTCGTAAAGCCGCCGTCCAAGGGATAGTCTACGCCAGTAATGAAGGCCGAGGCGTCGGAACACAGGAATAGAGCCAGAGCCGCCACTTCCTCCGGCTGCCCCATTCGTCCGATGGGCTGGGTTGCGGCTAGCTCGTTAAATGTTTCCTGCTCGCGTCCGGGATAATTTTTACGCAAGTAATCATCCACAAATGGAGTATGCACGCGCGCGGGTGAAATGCTGTTACAGCGGATTCCGTGAGCTATGTAGTCCCGCGCAACCTGATAGGTCATCGCGATCACGGCACCTTTGCTGGTGGAGTATGCGAAGCGATTTGCCAGGCCTGCAGATCCAGCGACTGAAGCCATGTTCAGGATTACGCCTCTACCCCTGGCTTTCATGTGACCGACGATGGCACGGATGCAATTGTAATAACCCTTCACATTCACGCGGAGCACGCGATCGAAATCCTGCTCGGTAGTGGTTTCGACATTACCGACATGAGAAACTCCGGCGTTATTTACCAGAACATGGATGGGCTCGCGCTGCGATATTTCGTTCAAAACCGTAGCGACCTCGGTTTGATTGGAGACGTCGCACCTATACGCAGCCGCCTTTCCTCTCAAGCCGGAAATCTCGGTGGCGACCGCGACTCCATCCTTTTCGTTGATGTCGAGAATGCGAACTGTGGCGCCGTTTGCGGCGAACTTGAGTGCGATGGCTCGACCTATGCCGCTGCCGCCGCCGGTAATGACGGCGGTCCTGCCATCGAGCCGGAATTCGCCGGGCTTGCTTGCAGGATTGGTCAGAGTGAGACCCCACGTTTCCAGGGAATGAAGTCTTCCTGGCGTTTCGCTTCAGCTTTGGTGTGCAACTCGCCGCTGGCGACTCGAATTACTTGATCGAGAACCACTTCGCCCATTTGCTCGATCGTAGATTCTCCCGTGATGATCGCGCCGGTATCGATATCAATGATGTCAGGCATGCGCTGCGCCAGGCTGGTGTTCGTCGCAAGCTTGATGACCGGAGCAATTGGATTACCTGTCGGTGTACCAAGGCCGGTGGTAAATAGCACCACGCTTGCGCCGGCGCCTACTTGTCCCGTGACGCATTCAACATCGTTGCCTGGCGTGCAAAGCAGATTTAAACCCGGCTCAGTGGAATATTCCGGATAATCGAGCGCCGCAGTCACAGGAGAGGTGCCGCCCTTCTTCGCCGCGCCGGCCGATTTCATTGCATCGGTCAGCAAACCATCTCGAATGTTGCCGGGAGCGGGATTCATGGCGAAGCTGGAGCGTACGGCACGCGCGCGATTTTCGTAGTCGCGCATGAGCTGAATGAACCTGTGCCCGACATCCTTGCTGATTGAGCGATTGATGAGATCTTGCTCCACCCCGCAGAGCTCCGGAAACTCGGACAGAATCGTCCTCGCCCCAAGCGCGACCAACAAGTCGGACGTATGCCCGATGGCAGGATTCCACAGAAAGATGGGACAGGTCAGCAGGCTCCCGGTGTAACGTGTCTGCTTCAACCAACCCTTCAAAGGTTGCCGATATCGCCTTGGTCAGCATGGCGAACTCTGATCCGCTCTTCTGTTGCTCAAAAATGAACAGCGGCTTATCGAGACTCTGATTTCGTTTGTTGATTTGCTCCCGCAAGATGTCAACCTGTGCATTCTGACAACCTAGACTCAGCACCGTAGCGGCGGCGACATTGGGATGATTGATGTAGCCGGCGATGAGACCGCAGAGGTTATTCGCATCTTCTCGGGTTCCACCACAGCCGCCCTCGTGCAGAAGAAACTTGATGCCGTCAATATTTGGAAATAGCTTCTGCGAGGGTTGGCTCCCGTCCACAATGGCCGGCAGCGCCTCTACTGACTTCCCTTCGCGATACAGTTTGGCCAATTCCGCAACTTGTTGCCGGTAAACCTGAGGAGCCGCGAAGCCCAACTCTTCTTCAAACGCCTGTTTCAAGTTAACTATGTTTCGGTTCTCGCAAAAAACGAGGGGGACGACGATCCAATAATTTCGCGTGCCAACTTGACCATCGCTGCGGCGGTATCCCAGAAATTTCTTCTGCCGCCAACGAGAAACGTCCGGCGGGATCCAGCTGTACCCGGCAGACTTTTCCTGGTATTCCGCAGATTCGTGACGAAGGTTGGCAAGGGTCAGAACCTCTCCCTTTTTTACCGGCTGATAAGTTTTCCCGACGAGCACGCCGTACATGATGACGTCTGCTCCCAAGGGAAGGTCCGTGGTCGCAAATTTGTGCTTAGCCTGGACGTTCGAAACCAGAGAATATTTAGACCCGCTGAAATCAACCTGATCGCCGTGCTTCAGGTCGGTGAGAGCGATGAGGACGTTGTCTCGGGGATCGAGTTGAAGGACTCTTTGCATTTGAAAGCGTCGTCGGCAAAATCAAAACGCACCGACGGTTGGCGGAGCACGACTCCACTTACGGTTAACTGAATTCTAAAACACGGAGGAGCGCCGCCCATTACTGATTATTCGGGTGTGCGACGGCCAGGATTTTGCGATCCAGCTTCCAGAACTTTGCTGCGTTCCCGCCCAATACTACGTCACGCACGCTATCGGGGTATTTAGATAGATACTCGATCAACAGATTCATCACCAGCAAATATGAACCCGCCAAGGTGCACACAGGCCAATCAGAGCCAATCATGAGCCTTTCCGGACCAAAGCTTTCTAGCGCTATATCCAGATACGGCTCGATGTGGGAAGGCTTCCAGCTTTTCCAATCGGCTTCTGTTACGAGTCCGGATAATTTGCAAAAGACATTCTGGTGTTTGGCCAATTCACGAATGCCTGATTGCCACGGATCCGGGCTGCCGCTCTTAATGGGAGGCTTGGCGAGGTGATCGAGCACAAAATGTTGTTGTGGAAAAAGCTTAACGAATTCCGCTGCCGTCGGCAAATGCCGTGGGTAGATCAAAATGTCGTAAGTCAGATCAAATTCCTCCAGCACGCCGACGCCCCGCAGAAATTCGGGTTGCAAAAGGAAGTGATCGTCCGGCTCGCTCTGCACAATGTGCCGAACTCCTAGAAACTTTGGATTTCCAGCAAACTCGGATAGTTGTGAACGTACATCAGGCGAGCGAAGGTCAACCCATCCCACAATTCCCAGCACATGTGGAGCTGTTGCTGCCAATTCTAAAAGCCACCGAGTTTCTTCCAGCGTTTGTCGTGCCTGGACAGCAATGGCGCCGTCGAATCCGGCTGCGTCGAGCTCAACCTTCAGATTTTCGGGCAGGAAGTCCCGGCGGAGACAGGACATTGAATGGTCAATCCAGCCGTACTCGGACGCGTTGTAGCGCCAGAAATGTTGATGAGAGTCAATCCGCATGGACTAGGAGGATGAAACAGCTTTGGAAGTGTGGTGATCTTCGGAGAAATTAATAACCCGCTGTTGCGATTCGCCGAGCCCCTCGATACCGAGTTCAACCAAGTCTCCGGCTTTTAGATACTGCGGTGGCTTCATGCCCAAACCGACGCCCGCCGGAGTGCCGGTGCTGATTACGTCTCCGGGAAGCAACGTCATAAATTCACTGACATAAGAAACCAGCGTGGCGACCCCAAAAATCATGTTGGCCGTGGAACTGTTCTGGCGAGTTTCCCCGTTCACCTTGAGCCACATTTTCAAATTGCCGGGATCTTTGATTTCGTCCTTGCTTGCGAGAAACGGGCCTAAGGGCGCGAAGGTGTCCGCGCTCTTCCCTTTTACCCATTGCCCCCCGCGCTCAGTTTGAAATGCACGCTCGGAATAGTCGTTGTGCAATGCGTATCCGGCAACGTATTCAAGCGCATTTTCTTTCGGTACGTTGAGCGCTCGCTTGCCAATAATGATGGCGAACTCGACCTCCCAATCAACCTTGGTTCCATTTTTCGGAATCATCAGGTCGTCATTGGGGCCCATCAGCGCAGTTGTGGATTTAAAAAAAATGACCGGCTCGGTTGGAATTTTTGCACCAGTCTCTTGCGCGTGATCGCGGAAATTCAGGCCGATGCAAACGATCTTGCTCGGGCGGAAAACTGGCGGACCGAGACGGTTGTTTCTCAGCCACGTTGAAAGGTTCTCCATACCGCCGTTCGCGAAAAAAGCCTCATCGTAATCAGAGCCGAAGGCAGAAACGTCCAAGCGAGTTCCATCTGCAAGCAAAACGCCAGGCTTCTCCCTGCCAGGCGCACCGTGCCGAATCAGTTTCACTCCCGCCCTCCAGCAGATCACGTGAACTTAGTGGTAAGCACAACAGCATACCCGATTCCCGGCAGGAGCCGCCGCGGACCGAGCGAACAAAATGGGAGCGCTCTCTCAAGAATAGAAAATCCGGCCCTCCCGATCATTGTCATGCGACGATGTTAGGCAGCGATTTTTTCGTTGAAACGAATTAGCACCTTCGTATATCCGTCGGTCCGCTGATCGAACTTTGAGTAAGCATCGGGCGCCTGATCAATATTGATCCGATGGCTGACGATCAGGCTCGGTTTTGCACGGCCACTAATAATTAAGTCCCGGAGATATTCGTTGTATTTCTTGACGGGAGCCTGCCCGGCACCAATGGTCAGTCCCTTTGAGAAAAAGTCGGCCAGCGGAAACGAGAAGATGCCTTGTTTTTTCTGCTGGTCGCGCGCTCCAGGATCGGGCGCAATAAACACGCCGATGATGCCGACGCTCCCGGTCGAGTTCACCACGCGGAGGCAGTTCTCCAGCGCCTGCGTGGGATTTTCTTTTGATGGATTTTTGTCATCTCGCGCCTGATATCCGACCGCGTCAATGGCGCAGTCCACACCCAGCATTTTTTCTTCGCCCGGACGATGGCTCTGCTGAGTTGGCTGGTGCTTCTTGCGAATTTCAAAAATGCGCTCGACTGGATCTCCGTGGGTAAAGTCGATCGGGACCGCACCGAGTACCTTAGCCTTCTCTAACCGCTCTTCGATGCTGTCAACCACATATACCTCTGAAGCGCCCTTCAACACGGAGCTATATGCAGCCATCAGACCGACCGGGCCCGCGCCGAATACAGCAACAGTTTTGCCCGGGCTGACATTGGCCAATTCTGTGGCATGATAACCTGTCGGAAAAACGTCGGCGAGTAATAGAAAGTCGTCTTCCCATTCGTCGCCGGGCGTTCCCGGAACTTTCAGGCAGTTGAAATCGGCATACGGAACCAGCACGAATTCCGCCTGTCCTCCCTGATAGGGCCCCATGCCTGCGTAGCCGTATGCGGCACTCGCAGCCTCGGTATTCATCGTCAAACAAGCATTGGTGTAGCCGCGGTGACAGTTGAAACAAAAGCCGCACGCGATGTTGAACGGCAGCACGACGCGATCGCCTTTCTTGATGCTGCGTACGGCTTCGCCGACCTGTTCAATGACGCCCATGATCTCATGGCCGACAACCGTACCTTCCTTTAATTCGGTGCGCCCATCGTACATGTGCAGATCGCTGCCGCAGATTCCGCTGGTGGTCACTTTAAGAATTGCGTCCGTCGGGGAGTTCAGCTTTGGTTTCGGATGTTCCGAAACTGCAACAGTGCGAGTACCTCTATAACTGACGGCTTTCATATTTGCCTCCGTAGGTTTTGATTTTGGATGCCCCGGGGCGCCTGAGGAGATGGCATCGTCGCTTGTAATTGATATCTGTTAGCGACCGGTCAATGTACGGAGCGCTTAACCACGCGCGCAACCTGCTTCAGGTCTTGAATGAATGACGCTAATTGCTCGTCCCGGGATTGATCGTCGCGAGCGCGAAGGATTGAAGAAGGATGTACGGTTGCGATCACGTGCGGTGCAAGCGGAGATTCGATGAGTTGTCCTCGTTGCCGGCTGACCCGAAAATCTTTTCCCAACAACGCTTGAGCAGCACTCGCACCCAGGCAAACGAGGACTTCTGGTTTCACACGTTCGAGTTCAGCATCGAGCCAAGGGCGGCAAGCCTCAATCTCCGAATAGCGAGGCTTCTTGTGAATGCGACGCTTTCCGCGTTCCGCCGGAGCCCATTTAAAGTGCTTTACCACATTCGTGACATAAACTTTCGAGCGATCGATCTCTGCCTCGGCAAGCGCCTGATCGAGCAACCTGCCGGCTGGCCCAACGAATGGACGACCAATTCGGTCCTCCTGGTCGCCGGGTTGTTCGCCAACCAGCATGATTACAGCCTTCGTAGAGCCTTCGCCAAAAACGGTCTGGGTCGCTGCTTTCCACAGGTCGCAAGCTCGACAGACGGAAGCTTCGCGGCTTACTTGTGACAAGCTAGCATTGCGTGGAAGACCTTCGGCAGCACGAGTGACTACCGATTCGGCAGAGATTGGGTCCCGATCTCGCGGAACTTTCCTGGAGGTCGCATCACCACTTCTTGCGGTCCTTGGCAGCAAACCCAGCGCGAGCGACTGTAAACGATCATCAGAAATCATGTATGTCGCGCGTAGATGATTTCTTTGGCGACGCGGTAGCCGCTCGCGATGGCGCCATGCACCGTTCCATTGCTTCCAGTTGTGTCAGTAGCCTCACCGGCAAAGAACAGCGTATTCGCAACCGGCGCAGCGAGGGCCTTCTGCGCCGCATTCGCTCCTACTTTGCCGTAGCTGTAAGCTCCGCGCGAAAACGGGTCGCGCTGCCAGTCGTAAAAGTAGGTAGCTTGCAACTGATTCTCGATCACTTTCAGACTAGCGCCAACGAGAGATGCCAACGTTTCCAGGCTTCGCTTGATGATATGCGATCGATCCAATCGCCCCAGTTGCTCAGCTGAACGAAATGCCGCCCACCCTGTGATAATCGGCAGTTTCTTTGGCATTGAGGTCCACCAAGTGGGAAAGAACTCGTCTTCTGAAAACAGGAAGCTCATTTCGGAAAGCGATTTGGGGGAATCATTCCCTGGCGTAATTCTCTCCCAGAAGCGATCTCGAAATTGGAGCACGACGCGAACGATCTCGCCCGTCTCAACCTTTCCGAGCGATGCTATCTTTTCAGCCGGCAACTGAGGGACAAATTCGATTGCACCGAGCTGACCTGACGGCGCCTTCAAGACTGCCAAGGGCACCGTGATGAGCACATTTGAAGTTGTTAGAACTGATTTGGCCTCGCTGTTGCCGTTGTGGACTGTAACTTCCACCTGACCTGGCTTCCAATTGATCCGCTCAACAATAGTCTTGGTGTGGATTCTCACGTCAGTACGAGCAATGCGCTTTCGGAAAGCGTTAAGCAAATCTTCGTATCCATTGCCGGATCGGAACGCGCGATGGCCCTCAACCTTTTTCTCCGCACGCATGCCGCGAACCAACCAATGCGTGCCGACCAGCCCAGGATCGGCGGCGTTGAAACCGCTCACGTATGCGATGGCGCGTCGCTTGGCTTTCTCGAGTTTCTGCTCATGATCCGGATTCGGAAAGCAGCGTTCGAGGAAAGCCAGGAATGATTCGTCTGGCGCCGCGTCATTCATCTTTTCCAAAATCGCATCAACCTGCGGAAAGAACTTACATGGAGCTAAACCCTCTGGAGCCACGCACCAGCTCTGGCCTTCCACTTCGGTTATCTCAGACCCATTCTCTAGAAGCGGTTCGAATATTTCTGGAACTAGCCCGTGAATGAATTCAGCGCCTAGCTCGATTGGGAATTCGCTCGTCGTATTTTTTTGTGTGAAGATGCGGCCGCCGATCCGGTCACGAGCTTCCAGTACCAGGACTGAGAGTCCAGCCTCGCCCAACTTTGCGGCGGCAGCAAGACCGGCGATGCCAGCGCCAATGATCACAATTTCTTTGCCATTATGCATTTGCGGTCTGAACTAGCGAACAGGTCAGGGTACTAGATCATTTCACGGGCGGCAGGTTCCGCCGCGGTAGAAAGCTTCTCCGCTGGCGGCCCGACAAAGCACCGAAGGACTGCCTCAGCTTTCTACGAAAAAGCCGCTCATGGAAGAGTTCCAGGAGCGGCCAATTTTCCAGATCGTGTAGGTATTACGCGACTCGTTTTCTGGTGCTTGTGCGTTTTTCCGACTCGGTGCCAATGGGTGCGCTCACGTTTATGTCTTCTGCGAGAGCTGTTAATTTAGCGTCAGCCTCCTTCTCCTCATCAAGGGTCTCTTGCAACAGCTGCGCGGCATTGTCATCTTCCAACAGACTTGCGTAATTCCGTGCGGTGCCATATCCCGCCATCTCATAGTGTTCAACCCGCTGTGCGGAGGCGATAATTGCAGCGTCGCGAACATTTTCGTCTTCTATCTCTCGAATCAGATCACTGCCTTCCTGAATGACTCCCTGCATGCCTTTGCATTTTTCCGCTTTGGCCTTCTCGCCTGAAGACTCGAAGATTTGTTCCAGCCTGGAAGCCTGGGTCTTGGTGACCTCCAAGTGCTCGGTGAGCGCATCCTTCAAGTCGGTCGAGGTGACCTCCGCAATCATTTTCGGCAGAGCCTTAATGATCTGATGCTCCGCATCATAGAGATCCTGAAGTTGCTCAATGTATAGTTCCTGTAACGAATTCGGCTTCATCGTTTCCTCCTATTAAAAAATAAGTTACATTTCGAACTCAGAAGCCGCCAGATTTAGGCTGCTTCTCGTGTACGTGCGGCTTTGTGGGCCGCAGCGCTGCGAGCGCGCTTGCCTCGCTTGGCTGAACTCCGTTTGGCCTGTCGCGATACAGCTTGGGTGCTTGCGGTTTTTCCGGACTCCCGCTTCAACGCACGGGAAGTTGCTCGAGAACGCGTCCGTGAAGTTTTGCGGCGAGGCGATTTGCTGGCTTTTAGGTCCTGCTTCGCCTTCTTTCTAACCGATGCTTTGCCCTTGGGAGCGCCCAGTTTTACCCCAGCTCTGCGCGCTTTCGAAAGCCCGATAGCGATGGCCTGCTGGGGAGAACGGGCACCGTGCTTGCCTTCGCGAACATGATGTATTTCTTCCCGAACGAATTCTCCGGCCTGGGTTGATGGAGATTTACCTTCTCTGGCGTCTTCCCGAGCTCGTTCGATCGTCTCTCGCTCTGGCATAACTACCTCCACAACTGAGGTTTCAGTATCAAAGCCTCAATTGAGTGCACACAATCCAACGATCACTGTAGGTCAGAGTCACAATTGGGGTAGTGCGAATAATGGGTACTCTTTCGTTGTTTTTGCGTTAACTATCGACGAAGGTTAGGTGAACAGCATGCTCTTGAACTGCATCTTTAATACAACCCACGCTGATGGAGGACTGGTTATGACGGCGGCTGATGTACTCGTAGAAACTTTGATTGACTGGGGCGTAGAAGTGATATTTGGCCTTCCGGGAGACGGTATCAACGGAATCATGGAGTCCCTGCGCACGCACCAGGAGAAAATCCGATTTATTCAGGTGCGCCATGAGGAGGCTGCCGCCTTTATGGCTTGTGGTTACGCAAAGTTCACGGGGAAGCTGGGCGTATGCCTTGCCACATCTGGGCCGGGCGGCATTCATCTATTGAATGGTTTGTATGACGCGAAGTTGGATGGACAGTCTGTACTCGCGATCACCGGGTTGCAATTTCACGACCTTATCGGAAGCTACACTCAGCAGGATGTTGCGCTCGATAAACTCTTTATGGATGTTGCGGTCTTCAACGAGCGGATCATGGGGCCGACTCACGTAGAGAACATTACAGACCTGGCGTGCCGAACGGCGATCGCATATCACGGCGTCTCGCACCTTACTTTCCCGGTTGATTTTCAGGAACAAGAAATCAAAGAACGTCAACGTTCCAAGCGAAACATTGCGCACCATACGTCCGATGTATATGCGCGAAGCGCGCGACTTCCACATCACGCAGATCTCGAAAAAGCAGCCGAGATCTTGAACGCAGGGAAGAAGGTCGCAATTCTTGCGGGGCGCGGCGCACTGAATGCGACCGATGAACTCGAGAAGGCAGCCGAGACATTGGGCGCGCCAATTGTGAAAGCGCTGTTGGGCAAGGCAGCAGTTCCGGACGATAGTCCCTACACAACCGGCAGCATCGGCTTGCTTGGCACCAAGCCATCGCAAGAGGTAATTGAGGACTGCGACACGCTCCTGATGGTCGGGAGTTCGTTCCCATATCTCGAATACATGCCAAAGCCCGGGCAAGCGCGCGGCGTGCAGATAGATCTTGATCCGAAACGTATTGGCTTGCGGTATCCGGTTGAAGTTGGATTGGTCGGCGACAGCCGCAATACTTTGAGCGAGCTGATTCCGCTTTTGCGGCGCAATGAGGATAGAAGCTTTTTGCAGGCAGCCCAGGCCGGCATGAAAGATTGGTGGCACATGATCGAGAAAAGCGGCACGCGGCGGGATAAGCCCATGAAGCCGCAGGTGGTCGCCTGGGAATTAGGAAAACTGCTTCGCAGTGATGCCATTGTGAGCTGTGATAGCGGCACGATTGCGACGTGGTGGGCCCGGCAGGTGATCGCAAAGCGCGGACAGATGCATACCCTCTCAGGCAATCTGGCCACAATGGCACCCGGCCTTCCCTACACCATTGCCGCACAGGTCGCATTTCCGAACCGCCAGTGTGTTGCATTCGTCGGCGATGGCGGATTCTCAATGCTGATGGCTGATTTTGTGACGGCGGTCAAATATAAATTGCCGATCAAAGTTGTGATCATCAAGAACAATACGCTTGGACAAATCAAGTGGGAGCAGATGGTCTTTCTCGGTAATCCTGAGTACGGCGTGGAGCTGCACCCGATTGATTTTGCGGAATTCGCGCACGCGTGCGGCGCCACGGGATTTACTGTTGATGAGGCTGCCGACTGCGCGAACGTGATGGCCGAGTTTCTGAATGCTCCCGGGCCCGCAGTGCTGCAGGCGGTAGTTGATCCGTTGGAGCCACCAATGCCTGGCAAGATAAAGGCTGAACAGGCGCTCCACTTTGCGGAGTCACTGGCGAGAGGCGAACCGAATCGAAAAAAGATTGCGCTTACGGCACTGTCGGATAGAGTGCGCGAAGTGATTTAGAGGAACACGAAACATTATTCCGGCTGGCTAAGCCATCGCGGCTTCGGCGGGAGCAGGGACCACCGATGGAATCACAACTTCGACGGTTGTGCCGGGATCTCCCTTCAGCATGCGCAACTCTCCGCCTAGCTCTCGGGCACGCTCGCGCATCCCTCCGATACCCACTCCGATGCTTCCGGGCTGGAGTTGCAGAGTCTGCTCGCTCACTCCTTTTCCGTCATCCAAAACCTGAACTATTAGCTTGCTGTCCTTCTGCCTGACCACTACTGCGGCCTTGCGCGCGCCTGAATGCCGATAAACATTCGTGAGTGCTTCCTGGACAATGCGGAAAACTGTCCTCTCGAGTGGACCTGCAAGCCGTGGGAAATCTCTGGGATACAGATTGAGCGTTGTTTCAATGCCGCTCCGTTCTTTGACTCCATCGAGAAACCATCTCAAAGCTGATACCAGGCCACCTTCGTCGAGCAGCGGTGGATGCAATAGATGCGAAATATTGCGGACCTGACGGATCGCGCGGTCAATTACCTGGCTCGCTTCGGACGCAATTTTTCCGTTACCGTTAATTGCAGAATGGCGCTGCATCGTATCGAGCATGATTTTTGCAGCGGCAAGCTCCTGCCCAATACTGTCGTGAAGTTCACGCGCGAAGCGGCGGCGCTCCTCGTCTTGAGACGTCATCAGGTGACCTGAGAGTCTTCGCAATTCGCGATTCAGCGCTTCCAACTGTTTTGCCTGGCGATGCAATTCGGTGAATACGGTAACTTTTGCGCGCAGGAGTTCGGGCACGACGGGAACAGAAAGATAGTCCACCGCTCCCCGCTGATATCCTTTAAGCCGATCAAGGTCGGTGAGGTGAACGGCTGAGATGAAGATGATTGCAGTCCGCTGGAAGCGGGGATGCTGGCGGATCATTTCGGCCAGTTCAAAACCGTCAATATCGGGCATGCTGACGTCCATGAGCACAACCGCGACATCATTCTTCAGCAATATTTCCAGCGCTTCCCGCGCGGAGGTCGCCTTGAGCAGATTTTCGCCTAGTTCCGCAAGCATGACCTCATAGGTCAGCAGCTTGGCAGGCTGATCGTCCACCATCAAAATGTTCACTTGTTGCGGCATGGCGGCGTACACACTCCTATTCTTTCTTTCATCACGCGGCTTTCCGGCAAGCTCCAACTTAGCGATGCAACCACGTCCTTAGAACCGATAACAGTTGATCCGTGTTCACTGGCTTCGCCAGGTACTCCGAGGCCCCCGCTTCGAGGCACTTCTCGCGATCGCCTTTCATTGCTTTGGCAGTGAGAGCGATGATCGGCAAGCGTCTAAGCGACGCATTCTGACGAATAACGTGCATGGTTTCGTAACCATCCATCTCGGGCATCATGATGTCCATCAGTACGATCGCGACGTCGGTAGACTCAAGCAGCTCAATCGCCTCACGTCCAGTTCCGGCGGTGAGCACGGTCATGCCTCTCCGCTCCAACACACTGCTGAGCGCAAAAATGTTGCGCATATCGTCGTCCACGACGAGCACTTTTTTGCCAACCAATGCGTCGTCGGAGCGATGCAAGGTTTCGAGCATCCTCTGCTTCTCGGCTGGAAGGTCCGCTACGACTCGGTGCAGGAAGAGCGCAGTTTCATCGAGCAATCGTTCCGGTGATTCAACGTTCTTTACGATGACGCTGCGAGCGAGCTGGTGCAGACGCGCATCTTCTTCTGATGACAGTTCCCTTCCGGTGAAAACGACTACCGGCAAATCAGTCAATGTCGGTGTGTCTCGCAAGCGCTCTAACACTTCAAAGCCCGAGATATCAGGCAAACGCAAATCGAGCACTGCGCAATCGAAGGGTTTTTCCTGGACTGCGGCCAATGCCTCCGCGCCCGTAGAAACAACGGTGACATCAATATCCTGATGATCGAGTAGCGCCTTGATGCTGAGCTGCTCGGCAGGATTATCTTCAACTACCAGCAAACGCTTGAGGCGCGGCGTCGAATAATCTTTCAGCTTTGAAATAGCAGTTTTCAGCCCCTCTGGAGTAGTCGGTTTGGTGACGAACGAAAACGCCCCTCGCGACAATCCATGCAAACGGTCTTCATCGAGCGTGAGCATTTGGACCGGGATATGGCGGGTGCTGGGATCCTGTTTCAGATGATTCAGGACGGTCCAACCCATCATGTCCGGCAAGAAGACATCGAGCGAAACCGCTGTGGGATGAAACTCGCGGGCCAATGCTAATGCGTCAGCTCCGCGCAGGGCGACTAACACCTTGAAACCCTTATCGCGAGAGAGATCGCTCAAAACGCGGGCGTAATGCGGATCATCTTCAACAATCAGAAGGATGGCATCGCCCGGCTGCAGATCTTCCCGATCATCCGGAATTCTTTCTACAGGAGTATCTGGCACGTTGCGCATGGCCAACTGCACTGGGGCAATGGGCGAAACTCTGTCCTGCACTCCCATCGTGGAAGGCCCGACGTACGTCTGTGGTAGATACAAGGTGAAAGTGCTTCCCTGGCCGGGTGCGCTGGTCAGTTGGATTTCCCCGCCAAGCAGGTTCGCTAGCTCGCGGCTGATGGCGAGGCCAAGACCGGTGCCACCAATGCCTCGAAGATGATGCGCTGTTTCTCGGGTGGAATTCCGATGCCGGTGTCCGAGACTGCAAACGAAATGACCGACCCAGCGCTTCCGAGAATTGGATGGCCGCTCGACCATCCGCTCTTCGCCGTCGAAATGGACAACCGCACACCGCCTTGCTCGGTGAACTTAAAGGCGTTAGACAATAGATTCTTGAGGACCTGCTGCAAGCGCTTCGAGTCTGTAACCAGACTTCGACCAATACTCGGTTCCGGCAGTACCTCGAAGGCGAGTTTGCGATTG
>QHZV01000470.1 GCA_003224785.1 Acidobacteriota bacterium | reverse complement strand
CCCAGCATCTCGAAGAACGTGTGGTGACGGTTGGTAAAACCGACATTTTCCAGATCGTTGTGTTTTCCGCCGGCCCGAACGCACTTCTGCGAAGAGGTCGCGCGCGCGTAATCGCGTTTTTCGAGCCCAAGGAACACGTCTTTGAACTGGTTCATCCCGGCATTGGTAAACAGAAGCGTGGGATCATTGGGCGGGACGAGCGACGACGAATGTACCTCGCGATGTCCCTTCGCGACAAAGAAATCTAAGAATTTCCGCCGAATTTCAGAGCCCGTCAGCATGATGGAAGATCAATTCTAAATGACGGGAGCGATTGAATCATTCAATCATCGGGGGATTAAATCATGGGCCACAATTCCTGGATCGCTTAACAATTACCGACCAACCGACCAGCGGCCTTGAACCCGCAGCCCTTCAATGATTCAATGACCCGATGATTCAATGATTCAATTCCGGAGGACCCATGGCCTGCAATCCCGAAATCCTGAGACAAGTCCCACTCTTCGCCCTGTTGGATGACGACGAAACTGCCGTCCTCGCCAGCCAAGTCGAAATCAAGAATTTCGGCGCACGCCAGCGAATTTACAAAATCGGCGACCCAGGTGGTCAGGCCTATGTCATGGTTTCCGGCGGAGTTCGCCTGACCACCATTGACGAAGACCATCAGGAGGTCGTCGTTGACCAGCCCGCGCCGGGAGAATTCTTCGGCTTCGCCTCCATGTTGGAGCAGACGCCGCATCAGACCACGGCCGTCGCTCAAGAAGAGACCGTTTGTATTGAGGTGGACCGGCACGATATCCAAGTATTGCTCGAGCGTAAGCCCCACGCCGGCATGGATATGCTCGCCGTTCTCGGACGCCAGTTTCACGCGGCGCAGCAACTCGTGCGGGTCCGTGCCGCACGTAATCCGAACGAAGTGATTGAGGAAGAAGAAACCTTCGGCGAGCGTATCGCTGATGCCGTCGCCAGCTTCGGAGGATCGTGGACGTTCATCATCACTTTTGCAATCGTTCTTATCACCTATTCCAGCACCAACGTATTGCTGCGTCACCGCGCGTGGGACCCTTATCCGTTCATCCTTCTTAACCTCTTCCTTTCCATGCTGGCGGCTATTCAAGCGCCGGTCATCATGATGAGCCAGAACCGGCAGGATAAAAAAGACCGCGTTCGCAGCGAATTGGACTTCGAAGTCAATCGCCGGGCGGAAGCAGAGATTCAGGGGCTCGCCAACAAGATTAATTGGCTAGCTCCGGAAGAAGGCATCCGCTTAATTGCAACAAATGCCGACAGCGGGGATTTTACGAAATGTACTCGCGTATGTACTCGTCTCGGGTCTCTCGTAAGCTTTGCAAGTCTCCGTCAAAAATGATCCGCCCGTCGCGCAGAATGAGGAAGCACAGTGGCACGGTGGCACGCGAGCCTGGCGGTAAAGGCTTCATCTTGTTTTCGGCCCGGTCGAAGTAGTGCGTCGCCATTGTGAAAGCGTCCTGCAGTCGGTGGGTGACGAGCAACGAACTGGTTTGATAGACGTCACGCTGCTTGACTACCAGTTCAACGATTGTGTTCGATGTGACCGGATCAAGGCCGCCGGTTGGCGAATCGTAAAGCAGGACCTCCGGGTGGGTGATAATCGTGCGCGCAATCGCTACTCGGCGCCGCATGCCGCCTGAAAGCTCGGACGGGAACATATCGATCGTACGCTCGAGTTCCACAAAGCTCAGCGCCTCACGCACGCGTTGGTTGACTTCCTCTTCGCTGACGTCGCCTTCTTCGAGTAGTCGAAACGCGACATTCTCCCGCACGGTGAGAGAGTCAAAAAGCGCGCTCTCCTGAAAAACTATCGAATAAATCGTCCTCGCGCATTTCGGTGATGTCCTGGCCAAGGACGTAGATACGCCCCGCGTCAGGTTTGATCAATCCAAGAGCGAGTTTCAGGATCGTGCTTTTGCCGGAACCGGCCACACCGAAAATGGCCTTGGTCTCGCCATGCCCCAGGCGAAAAGAAATGCCATCGAGCACGGTGTTCCGATCAAACGCCAGTTCAACGTCTTCGAAGACCACAGCGTCGGGATGCGGCCCCCGAGTCTCCGGGACGCGTCGTTCAATGGGAAGTGTTGGCGTAGACATACCTAAGTCGCACCCATGTTCGAGATGTCAGGTTCCAAGCGTGATCATCAGCAGCCGAGTAATGAACACGTCAACTGCAATGATCAGAATCATTGACGCGACAACTGCTTCGGTCGTGGCGCGACCAACGCCTTGCGTTCCGCCCTTGGTAGTCAATCCGTAATAGCAGCCGATTGTAGAGATGATGAAGCCAAACACAAGCGGCTTTGCCAGTCCAGTAAACACGTCGGAGAATTCCAAGGTCTGCCAGGTGCTGCTCCAGTATTGATGCGTGTCCAGTCTTAATACAAAGTTCACCACGAACGCGCCGCCTAACATGCCCATCAGGTCCCCGAGAATTGTCAGGAAGAAAAGCATAACGATTGTGGAAACGACACGCGGCGTCACCAACTTCTTCATCGGATCAGTGCCGAGGGCACGCATGGCATCAATCTGCTCAGTCACGATCATGGAGCCGAGTTCGCTTGCCATGCCAGAAGCGTTTCGCCCGGCAACTACGAGCCCGGCAAGTACTGGTCCCAGTTCCCGCACAATTCCCACCGAGACGAGTTGCCCGATCACCGTCATTGCGCCAAATCGCGCAAGAGAGGAAGCGCTGTTGAGCGCCAAAGCTGCGCCGGTGAAGAAGACGGCGGCGAGCACAATACGTAGCGACCCGAAGCCGATCAGGTCAGCTTGCTGAATCATGTCCGCAAGGTACAGCGGCCGCCTGAAAATATTGCCGATGGATTGCGCCGCCAGTACGGCATACTCCTGCACTGACCGGACCTTTTCCTTGGCGAAATCAGTGGGAGAAATGAGTTCCATGCGCCTGACAGGAATATAGCAGAGCGAGTAGTTTCTGGCTGTGACCGAGCCTGTACGTGTGAGTGCCCTTTTGCGGCGGAACCAGGAAGGCCGAAGGATGTCCTGAGATATCCGTTCCGCATCAAAAGCGGACAAGATTATGAGCAAACCTACTCAAGCCAAAGGATGGCTTGACTACCCACTCACGTGGTTTCGAAAACTGGGCGACAGCAGTGCTTAAAGCGTCGCCTGAAGGAGGAGTGCACATGCCAGCAAAGAACGATGCTTTCAAGGACCACCTTTCCCGATCTCGCGAGATCAATCTCACCGTGACCGGCAGAAATTCAGGACGTGATATTTCAAATCCAGTCTGGTTCGTATTTGAGAAGGACAAACTTTACCTTCTGCCGGTAAAGGGATCGGACACACAGTGGTACAAGAACGTGCTCAAGAGGCCATCGATTCGAGTTGATGCGCGGGGTGCCGAAGGTGAATTGAAGGTCGTCCCTATT
>QHZV01000187.1 GCA_003224785.1 Acidobacteriota bacterium | reverse complement strand
TCGTGATCCACAACTTGCGGCCGTTCAGAATGTAGTCACTGCCCTTGACTTCGGCGCGGGTCTGCAATGCGAATGCGTCTGACCCTGATCCTGCTTCGCTCAGTGCATATGCCCCCGCAGTGTCGGCAGCCATTCGTGTCAGATACCGCTTCTTCTGTTCAGCCGTTGCCCAACGAAGCAGCGCATTGTTGACCAGAGTGTTTTGGACATCCACAATCACGCCAGCCGAGGCGTCGGCGCGCGAAAGCTCCTCAACCGCCAGAATTGCCTCAAAGAACTCGCCGCCAGCGCCCCCGAACTGCTCTGGAATCTCGATTCCCATCAACCCAAGTTGGAAGAAGTGCTCAACCAGTCCCCGGTCGAAAACGCCCTTCTCATCCATTTCTTTCGCCAGCGGACGAACTTTGTCCTCCGCAAACTGCCGGACGTTCTCCCGAAAGAGAAGTTCATCGTCTGAAAGCGTAGTCAGAGGAACAGCAGAAGAGAGCACCGCAGTTTCGGGCATAGAAAACTCCAGAAGAACGCCCTGAAATTGTCCGAATTGCTGCCGTAAACAATTTTCAGTGAGTCAGTTTTTAGTATTCGCTTGATCTGCGTCCGCGCATGCACCGACCATGGCCCAGTAGCATCGAGCTTCACATAAGCCTGCCAGTGTTTCAGCGCCTTGCGCGGCTCTTTCAGCTTCTCGTAGGCGAGCGCAAGGTTGTAGTGCGCGTCCGCGTACGTAGGGGCCAATTGCAGCGCACGCAAATAGGTCTGGATCGCTTCTGCAACACGTCCCGTTTCGTCGAGCACGTTGCCGAGATCAAAATGCGCCAGCGCATAACGCGGATCAATCCGCAACGCATGGCGATAGTGCTCCTCGGCTGCTTTGTAGTCCTGCCGGTTGTAATAGAGCGTGCCCAGGTTGATGTGCGCGGCAGCGTGTTCTGGATCCAGTTCCAGCACCCGCTCGTATGCCGCAATCGCCTGTAGCTGATTGTGCGGATCTTCCTCCAGCGCAACACCAGCGGCAAACAGTTCAGCCACGTCCACCGGCACGGGTTGATCGGGTGCGCCAGACCTGCCGGTTGCAGGAACACTGGCGACAACTTTTTCGTTAGGAGAAAAATCGAACATGAACTGGCCGGCAATTGGCTCCAGAAGCCTTCCTCCGTGGCGGAACCCCACGCGATGGCGGCCGGCATTGAAGGCGCTAGCCTCGAGCAAAGGGTTCTCCATGCCGGCGGCCTGCTTCTGCATCGCCGCCAGAGACTCTCTGATCTCCACCGGTCGCACATGCCGGGCGCAAAGGTCGCGCACCTTCTTCACCTGTAGCAGATCAAAAAAAGTATAGCTCTCAGCGGACGCCAGCAGCTCAGCCCGCTCCCAGGCGGCCAGTTGCCGGGAGCTTACTCGCAAGATTCGAATGAGGTCTTCTCGGCTATATCGATACACGTGTGTAATGGAACTACGCGTATTATCGGAAGCCAGCCCGGCTACTGCAACAGGAAAATTAAGCGGGTGGGAACCTTTTCCAGCAATACTGCAACCCGATCAGTGCAATATGTGCGAATAGCTGTGGAAGACCCGCCATATAGTCGAACATCTAATGAGGCGTAGTTGAATATGCAGCGCGAATACCCGGGGCAGCCGCTGGTTGGAGTTGGAGCGGTTATCATTGCTGACGCCCGCGTGGTTTTGGTGAAGCGCGGGAAGGCTCCGCTGCTGGGAGAGTGGTCCATTCCTGGTGGGATGTTGGAACTCGGCGAAACTGTACGCGCGGGAGCGGAGCGAGAAGCCTTGGAAGAGACCGGGGTAGTCGTGCGCGCGACGGAATTGCTCGGCGTGTTTGATCGGGTGATTCCGGAGGGCGGACGGACGTTGTATCACTATGTTCTGATTGATTTTCTGTGCGAAGTCGTCTCTGGAGAGTTGTGCGCTTCGGGCGATGCAACGGATGCCCGATGTTTTACGCAAGCGCAGATCAGCGAACTGAAGCTTGCTCAGGACACGGCTTCCGTAATTGCACTGGCAATCGAGAGAAGCGCAAGGTTCCTCGACTGAGACTCGCGGCTACGCCTTCGAACATGGACTAAAGGTCGGCGCCTTTTGCGGTGCGGGCGTCGCGGACAATTGCGAGGAATTTGCGCGCGGTTTCACTGATCGATTTCATGTCCCCGGATTTCAGGGCACTGGGCAACACCAGTTCGCCGCCTATGCCGAGGGCGTCAGCTCCAGCTTGGATGAATTCCGCGGCGGTTTCGAGGTTCACTCCGCCGGTCGGAATCATGGAGATCTGAGGCAGTGGGGCTTTGAGGGCCTTGATGTATTTTGGTCCGCCGACGGTCCCGCACGGGAAAACCTTTACGAAGTCGCTGCCGGCTCTCCAGGCAGCGATCATTTCGGTTGGGGTGAGCGCTCCCGCCATCATGAGCTTGCCAAGACGCCGGGCCTGCGCGACCGTGTCTGGATCGAAGCCAGGACTTACGATGAACTCCGCTCCTGCGTCAATGCAACGACGAGCGGCTTCGGCATCGAGCACAGTTCCAGCACCGATAACGACGTCTGCTCCTAAACTTTTGACTAGGTCTTTGATGACGTCGATCGCGCCCGGGACCGTCATCGTTACTTCGACGATCGGGATGCCGCCCGCGCAGACGGCCTCCGCCGCCTGCCTCGCCTGGGTTGCCGAGGAGGCGCGCACGATTGGAACGATTCCGATGTCGAGGATTCGTTTGCGGATTTCTTCTTGTGTCATAAGATCAAAAGCCTCTAACGGCAGAGGACGCAGAGATCGCAGAGAAAACGGTTTGAGAAAAAACGTTTCTGCCTAATGCTGCTCTCGTACTGTCGGGCTTTATCGCGCGATCCTTGCGCCTGAACCTTTCATTAATTGCATTACTTCTTTTAGGGTAACCATTGTGGTGTCGCCGGGAGTCGTCATCGCAAGCGCTCCATGTGCAGCGCCGCATTCCACGGCCCATTGCGGCCCCTGTCCACTTAGGAAGCCATAGATCAGGCCTGAGGCGAAAGAATCGCCGCCGCCTACGCGATCATAGATCTCAAGATTCTCTCGATTCTTCGCTTCGTAAAACACGCCGTCCGCGTAACAGATTGCGCCCCAGTCATTCACGGTGGCGGTCTTTGCCTTGCGCAACGTGGTCGCAACCACCTGGAAGGGAAACTCTTTGACAACCCGCTCGATCATTTGTTTGAAGGCTTCCACTTCGATGCTGGAGATGTGTTCGTCCATTCCAGTGATTTCGAAGCCGAGCGCGGCGGAAAAATCTTCTTCGTTGCCGAACTTCCACAAAGAGTCCCGATAATTCAGATCGTAGGAGACAATTGTGCCGTGCTTGCGGGCGGCTTTCATTGCAGCGGCAGCAACTTCAGGTGTCCCTTCCGAGAGCGCGCAAAAAATCCCGCCGGCGTGAAACCAGCGGACGCCCTGTTTTCCAAAAATCTCTTCCCAGTCGAAATCGTCGGGCTTCAGCTGAGAGATTGCAGTGTGACCGCGGTCTGAACACCCGAGCGCGGCGCGGATGCCGAAACCGCGCTCAACAAAGTTGAGGCCGTTCCGGACGGTGCGACCCACGCCATCGTCCGGGACCCATCGGACCAGTTGATGCACGCCACCCTGGTACATGAGATCTTCGACGAGGCGGCCAACAGGATTGTCGGCCAGAGCGGTGACGTGTGCTGTGTCTAGACCGAAGCAGCGCTTGAGCCCTCGGGCAACGTTGTACTCACCGCCACCCTCGAATACTTCGAATCTGCGCGTGGTCGCGATGCGATGATCGCCGGGATCGAAACGCAGCATGACTTCGCCGAGACTGAGCTCGTCCCAGCGGCACTGGTCTTTAGATTTGATTTTCAGCGGCATGTTTCCTAGTCTATTGACCTCCAGAGAAGTCTAAATGCACAGGCTCCAAGCGTGGCGCGAGCGCATGAATGATTGCTAGTGCGATTAGGTATGCGGAACTGGCAGTGGCAAACGGAATGGCATAACTGCCGGTCAACTGTAAAACGTGCGCGACGAATTTTGCAATGAGCATTCCGCCAACCGCGCCGGCCATGCCACCGAGACCGACAACCGAACCCACGGCTTTTGCCGGGAACATGTCAGAAGTCAAAGTAAAGATATTAGCGGAGAAACCCTGGTGCGCGGCTGCCGCAAGCCCGATGACGAAGATCGCGCTCCACGTAGAGGCAAGGCGCGGCGCAAGAACAATCGGCAAAACGCTGACCGCGCACGCGAGCATAGCTACTTTTCTGGAAAAATTTATGCTCTTGCCGTGCCGAATCAGGGCGGATGAGAACCAGCCGCCGGCGACACTACCAACATCTGCAATCACGTAGATGACCGCGATGGGCCAACTAATTTGCGCCAGCGCGAGCCCATGCTGCCGCTGCAGAAAGTCCGGGACCCAGAAAAGATAAAACCACCAGATCGGATCCGTGAGGAATTTTCCCAGGACGAAAGCCCATGTTTGGCGATGCGGAAGCAGTAACCGCCACGCGATCTTTTTCTGGATCTCGGACGGATCGCTGCGAATGTATGCAA
This sequence comes from Acidobacteriota bacterium, assembly GCA_003224785.1. Lineage (GTDB taxonomy): Bacteria > Acidobacteriota > Terriglobia > Terriglobales > Acidobacteriaceae > Gp1-AA145. Next base: position 4,451 of record QHZV01000187.1, on the reverse strand, counting down.
GCTCGTCAGCGGAGCAGCGCGAGTGCTCCTCCGGCCGGCGATACACGGCTACCCAAAGCAGAACCCAAACGAACCCTAGCCCCCCGACGACAAAGAACGACGATCTCCACCCCCATCGCGCGTTGATCCAGCGCACAAGAAATGGAGCCAGGATCGCGCCGAGATTGGTGCCCGCGTTAAAGATCCCAGTAGCCAGCGCGCGTTCTTTTTTTGGAAACCACTCCGCGACAGCTTTGATGCTGGCAGGGAAAACGCCTGCCTCTCCAAAACCGAGCGCGAAGCGCACGGCGAGAAATCCCTGCATCGAACTCGCTGCGCCGTGCGCCATTGAAGCCAGGCTCCATGCGACCATTGAGATCGCATAGCCTAGTCGAGTCCCGACAAGGTCGATCAGGCGACCGACTAACAGCAGGCCTGCAGCGTATGCGAGTTGAAAGGTAAAAACCAGATTGCCATAATCAATCTCGCTCCAGCCCAGATCGTGCTGCAACGTTCCCTTCAGGATGGCGATCACCTGACGGTCCATGTAGTTTTTAGTGACGCCTAGCAATAGGACGGCGCAGATGACCCAGCGAAATCTTCCAATCGCGCTCGGCGAGGCTGAATTCGATTGTCCGGTGGCGAACGTCTCGGGCTCTCGCATAGAATTCATGGGGTGCCGACGGCGGAATCGTTGATTATCTACGACCAGGCAAGATAATGGAAAGCCGTTTGGCAGGAATAGTGCGCGTCGCACGCTTCGCGAGGAGAGATATGCGCCAAGGAAAGATTCAGACTATCGCTTTCTTGCTGGCATTTTCGACGGCTCTTTACCCAGCTTCAGGCTCGCAGCCGAAAGAATTCCGCAAGTGGCCGGCGGGCACGTCTCCGCAGGAGATTGGGAAGCGAGTCACCGTACGGTTTCTGAACACGCCGCATTTATTATCCCAGGTCAATCAGCCGTTCATAACTTATCCAGAGTCGGTGACGTGGTATGGGGCGCTGACCTTCGCGCATTTGAGCGGAGACAAAGACCTCAGTTCGCGCCTGATCCAGCGGTTTGAACCTCTCTTGAATCAAGATGCGAAGCTAGTGCCGCAGCCAACCCATGTTGATCTGACAGTCTTTGGCGCAGTGCCACTGGAAATCTATATTCAAACGAAGCAATCGGTTTACCTCGATCTTGGACGTAAGTTGGCCGATGAACAGTGGACAAATCCGACATCTGACGGGCTCACCAACCAGACGCGCTTCTGGATTGACGACATGTACATGATTACGCTGGTTGAGGTGCAGGCCTATCGCGCTACCGGCGATTCGAAGTACCTCGATCGCGCAGCGCTAGAAATGTCTGCCTATCTCGACAAGCTGCAACAGCCGAACGGACTTTTTTATCATGCGCCAGACGCACCGTTTATCTGGGGAAGAGGCAATGGCTGGGTCGCTGCTGGGATGAGCGAACTACTTCGCTCGCTACCTCGCAATCATCCGCGGCGGGCGCGCATCATGGAGGGATATAAAAAAATGATGGCTGCGCTATTGAAATATCAGGGAGCTGATGGCATGTGGCGGCAACTCATAGATCATCCCGAAGCGTGGCCGGAGACGTCCTCCACGGGAATGTTTACGTTCGCAATGATTACCGGCGTGAAGAACGGCTGGCTCGACAAAAAGACATATGCGCCAGCAGCGCGCAAAGGTTGGCTTGGAGTGATCAGTTATGTTGAGCCGAATGGGGACATTCGCGACGTTTGCGAGGGCACGGGCAAGAACAACAACCTGCAGTACTATCTGGACCGCAAGCGTAATGCTGGTGACCTGCACGGGCAGGCGCCAATACTGTGGAGCGCTTCGGCATTCCTGCGGTGAATAAGTTCTCTGGCAAATTTCAGTCTTTCCGCTTTGCTAATATTTCAAGATGCCTCTTGTTTCCATTACCCGACTGAGGGTCCGTTCGTGGCGCTTTTTGCCAATGTTTGTCATTCAGTCATTTCGCGCTGCACAGCAGGCAAGATCGACGCAGGGAAATCTTTCGGTCTCGCTGCTGCGTCAACCACAATGGGCGTTCTGGACACGGACGGTATGGACGTCCGAAGAATCAATGCGGGGTTATATGATGTCAGGGGTCCACCGCGGAGTGATGCCGAAGCTGCTCGAGTGGTGCGACGAAGCAGCGCTTGTACATTGGACACAAGATTCGCAACAACCACCGGAGTGGACAGAGGCGCGGGAGAAGATGCAGGCAATTGGGCGGACATCGAAGGTGAATCATCCGTCGGAAGATCAGCGCGCGTTCAGAATTCCAGAGCTGCGCGTGCCGATTACAGGTGAAACAAAGTTGAAGTGAGCGGCAGGATGTGCTTTTTTCGCCCCTTCGAAGTTTGATGCTGACGAAACGTCCCCAGGCCTCAGACCGTGGGCTGCACTATTATTCCGCTTTACGGCTAATGCCTCAACAAGGGAGACGCATGCCAAACAAGGTCCGCTGGGGAGTTCTGAGCACCGCGCATTTCGCTCTCACGAAAGCAATCCCCGCAATGCAGAAAGGCGAGTGGAGCGAGGTCGCCGCAATCGCTTCACGGGACAAGAGCAAGGCGGATAAGAGCGCGAAGGAACTCGGGATTCCTAGAGCGTACGGGAGCTATGAGGAATTATTGGCCGATCCGCAAATCGAGGCGATTTACAATCCGCTTCCTAATCACATGCACGTTCCCTGGTCGGTAAAGGCAGCTGAAGCGGGCAAACATGTCCTGTGCGAGAAGCCGCTCAGCATGAGTGTTGCTGAAGCGCAGCAGCTGATTGCGGCGCGTGATCGCACTGGCGTCAAGATCGGCGAGGCCTTCATGGTGCGCACGCACCCGCAATGGCTGCACACGCGTGAACTGATTTCTTCTGGCCGGATTGGGGAGCTGCGTTCGATTGTCGGCGTGTTCAGCTATTTCAATCGCGATCCCAAGAACATACGAAATATTCTTGAAATCGGTGGCGGCACGCTGATGGACATCGGCTGCTATCCAGTTACGACTTCGCGCTTCATTTTTGGGGAAGAGCCGACGCGGGTAGTCGCGGCATTTGAACGCGATCCGGACATGAAAACTGATCGGCTGGCGTCTGCCATTCTCGAGTTCCCTTCGGGCCAGGCGATATTCACGTGCAGCACGCAGCTAGTGCCGTATCAACGCACGCATTTCCTGGGAACTAAAGGCCGAATCGAAATCGAAATTCCATTCAATGCGCCGAATGATCGTCCTTGCCGCATCTTCATTGATGATGGCGGCAACCTTTTTGGGGAGAACGTGAGTGTGCAGAGCGTTTCCACTTGCGATCAGTACACCGTCCAAGGTGACATTTTTTCAAGGGCGATAAGGGAAAACGGCGAGGTTCCGGTACCTCTGGAAGACGCGATTAAGAACATGGCGGTGATTGAAGCGATTTTTCGCTCGGCAGAGTCAGGAAGATGGGAGTCGCCAGCCAGCCTGTTAGCTCACAGGACTTGATTTGCGATCTGCTCCACGGCCGTGTCCTTGATGTTCCGGCTGCCGAAGACGCGGAATTCGTGCACATTGCGCATCGCGAATGCGCGTGACCCTCTTGGTGTTTTGACGCGAAAGAAATCGCCGCCTTCTACGTCGTGGAGCCAGAACGCGGGCCTCGCATCCGGATGCTCGATGGCGATCTCTACATTCGACATCTCGATATTTTTGACGTGCCGCAGAAACAAGCCGGTGGCGGGGAGGCCTCCGAACATGCAAGGCTCGGGGTAGTCGCTCTCTTTTTCGAGAGGATTCAATTCTGCCATTGCGGTCGTCCCACCGCCAAGCTGGTGCAGGTAAACATCGCTGATTTTGACGTCTTCGATGCGATGACCGGGGATGCCGCTCACAATCGAGCAAAGCTCGGGCAGCGCACCCGAGCTGACCACGTTGTTGATGAGCACGCGCTTCAGGCTTCCCACCGGAATTCCCTTCGGGCCGCGCATTCGGGTCCCCAGACGCAAAAACAGCGGTGAATTTCGGATGTCGCGCATTGTGATACCGGTGAAGGTGATCTCTTCACAGACAGCTCCATCCACCGTCTCAAGCGCGAAGCCACGGCAGCTTTCAAAAACGCAATTCGAGATGGTGATGTTTCTGAAGCCGCCATTGGATTCCGTGCCAAATTTGATCCGTCCAATGGGCTGCTTGAACTCCGGCCCCAACCGCTTGAAGGTGCCGTCGAGCAATGTTCCCAGCTGATATCCGCCAGTCACGTAGCAGTTGCTGACGGTGACATTTTCGGTGACGCGCGCGTAGCCTAGAGCGAACGAACTCTTGGGGCAAATGGCGTCATCCCAGGGCGAGTTCACGGTGCAGTTCGAGACGCGCACATTGCGGCAGCAGTCAATGTCCATGCCATCGCGGTTTGTGTCAATTTTCAAGTTATCGATGGTCAGATTGTCTACACCGGTCGCGAGAATTGCGAACCAACCGGCT
>QHZV01000469.1 GCA_003224785.1 Acidobacteriota bacterium | reverse complement strand
AGGGAGATGAAGACGTTTGGATCAGTCCCTTCGCCACCGAATGGCGCAAGATCTACATGCAACGCGTTCGCCAGATTGCTGGCACAGGTATTGATGGCATATATGTAGACATCCCGTATTGGATGACGCACTTCGAAGGTTGGGAAGACACCTGGGCCAGCTTTGACGATTACACAGTCGCTGCCTTCAAAAACGAAACCGGACTGGATGCGCGTCACGACCTGAAGCTGGGCGACTTCTCGAGTGACAACTTCCGCAAATGGGTGGACTTTCGCATCCGCGCATTGACCGACTTCGTCGCCGACATTGATCGAAATGCGAAGTCGGTCAATCCCAAGATCAAGACCATTCCCGAAATCTATCCCGGCGTTGAGCAGGAAGCGGTTCGCGTCGGCTCTGATGTTTACCAGATGTACGCAGTCGTTGACGCAATTGCGCACGAATACGAATTTGGTGATGGCGATCACATGGCCTCCGGCCGAGCGCCGCTCGATTGGTTCAAATATCAGGTTGGCATGCCTTCTTTTCGCGCATTCGCGCAAGGCAAGGCTACTTGGATCCTGAACTATTCGTGGGACGGGGACAAACTCGTCGCTCCTCCCGAACCGATGAAGAATCTCGCCATGTCGCAGATCATGGCAGGAGCCAATTTCTGGGACGCGCGGGGACACGTGATGTCCGGTTCAAACGATCCTGCAACGCGAAGACGGATCTTCGAATGGATTGAAAAAAACGAAAAGGTCTTCTACAACCCACGCCTGCCAATTGATCCGATCGGAGTCTATTTTTCTCCTGGCACGCGAAACTATTTTGCGAGCGATTTTTTGCGGTCATATCAGGGCGTGTTGATCCTGTTATTGCAGGCGCATCAGTCCTTTCAGGTGGTTACGCCGCGCACGCTTGCGGACTTTCACGGCCGCGCCTTAGTTCTTCCCGACGTGCGCATTCTGGACGAGAGGGAGCGGAAATTGCTCCTGCAATTTGCCGCCGGCCACAAGTTGGTCATTACCGGGCAGGACGCGACTGGACTGCAGGCCAGCGCCAACATCCTTCAATTCTCTGAGTGTCCAGGAAAGAAATACCTGGCGAATCTGGAGTCGAATTTCGCTGCCGCCTCTCCCAACTCAGAACGAGAATTCCTACAGTCCTTAGGGAAGGAACAAAATGTCGAGGTCACCGCCTCGTCCTGGGTAGCAACCTCCATCGCGCGTGTTGATGGAACACCGCACGTATTCTTCGCAAATTTTCGAGGACTGCAGCCGGGACTCAATGCCGAGGGAAGGGCTACTTTCTTCCGTTTCTCGGTAGCATGCAAGAATTAATAGGCGATTGGGACGGCACGACCACAACATACCGACTCCCTGCAATTCAGAAAGGTGGCGTCGCCTGGATTGCAGAAGGTTCACACCCAAAACGCTGATTCAGTGTTTGCCTTTTTTCCTGACAGCAATAAGCGAGACTTGCTCCAGGTCGGGATAGTGGCCGTCCTTGTCGGCCTTCCGATCCGCAGGCGCGATTTGCTGGACAACATTTTGTGCAGGCATTACCGGGCCGAAGTATTCCTTGTAAATCTCGTCAAAATCCTGCAATTCGGACAGATTGTCGAGATACACATTCGTAG
>QHZV01000186.1:8019-11790 GCA_003224785.1 Acidobacteriota bacterium | reverse complement strand
AAAGCCTTGGACAGTACGATATCGGACTTGCCGAATATCAGCGGGCTCTTCACCTGCCACCCCGTAGCAGTTTTTTGTACCGCGACGTCGCTAATACGTTTTTGCTTATCGATCGTGTGGACGAGGCTCAGGCTCAGGTCCGAGACGCACATGCCGTTGCTCTCGATGGAAACCTGGCCGCGATCGCCTACAGCATAGCTTTTTACCGGGACGACCGCACCGAAATGGCGCGGCAAGTCACAGCCGCCGCCGGCAAACCTGGTATCGAAGACCTGTTGCTGGCCCTGGATGCCGATAGCAGTGCTTACTATGGCCAGTTGGGCAAAGCCCGGGCGTTGTCGGAGCACGCCGCAGATTCAGCCGAACGCGCCGGAGGAAAAGAGATCCGCGCCCAGTACTATGCTGCTTCTGGCATTCGGGAAGGTCTGTTTGGCAACTCTAATAGGGCGCGAGAACAGGCAACCATTGCGAGCGGATATTTTGGCGGCAGAGACTTGGCTTACGGCGTCGCATTAGCCTACATCTTTGCAGGCGATCTGAATCGCGGGGAAGCGCAAACTGAAGAACTAGAAAAGAGACTTCCGGAAGATACGATCGTAAAGTGCAACTACCTGCCGACGCTCCGTGCCAAGCTCGCGCTCATGCATTCGAAGCCGCAAGAAGCGATTGACATTCTCACCGCGGCTGCATCTTGTGAGCTTGGACTGCCGGTTTACAGCTATTACAACTGGCCCAATCTCTATCCTGCATACGTGCGCGGGGAAGCTTACTTGGCCGCGCACCGGGGGTCTGAAGCAGTCGCTGAATTCCAGAAAATTCTGACGCATCGCGGTCTCGTTCTTAATGAGCCCATCGGGGCCGTGTCCCAGCTTCAACTCGGGCGGGCTTACGTCCTGTCCGGAGATCTCGTCAACGGTCGCGCGGCCTATCAAAAATTTCTGGATCTCTGGAAAGATGCTGATCCGGATATTCCCATACTCAAACAAGCCAAAACCGAGTATGCCAAACTGCCCGAAGTACGCCTTTAATGCGCGAATGAAATGTTTCCATTCCTGGATGTGCGGAACTCATGGTGATTGGCAGGTAAACGAGGCCATCTTTCTGGGAGATCGCTGCCGCACAGCAAGTGTTGGCCTGTTCACGTCACACTCGCCGCGCTGCTTCAATTGCAGCGATGTCGATCTTCTGCATCGTCATCATCGCATCGAACGCACGCTTCGCCTCGCCACCGCCAGCCGCTAGCGCATCGGTTAGCACGCGCGGGGTGATTTGCCAGGAGAGACCCCAGCGGTCCTTGCACCAACCGCACGCGCTTTCGGCGCCGCCATTGCTGACGATCGCATTCCAGTAGCGGTCCGTCTCTTCCTGGCTTTCTGTCGCTACCTGGAAAGAAAAGGCCTCGCTGTGCTTAAACATCGGGCCTCCATTGAGACCGAGACATGGAATGCCCATGACGGTGAACTCCACCGTGAGCACATCCCCCTGCTTGCCGCTCGGATAGTCGCTGGGCGCATTGTGAACAGCGGTTACTTTACTATCCGGGAAAGTGGCGGCGTAAAACTGCGCCGCCTCCAGCGCGTCCTTATCAAACCACAGGCAGATCGTGTTCTTTGGCTTCATCTTCTATGCTCCTTGTGCTGGGCTAGGGCGAGCGCCACCGGTCTCCAATCCTGACCGACGCAAATCAGCCAGCTTCCGCGATTGCGCAACTCGAACAGGCGCGGTTAATCTATGAGTCTTTACAAAGCGGGCACAACGAACCATGCGAATGTAGCTGCTTGCGACGTGAAACTAAGAGAGGCAGCTAACACTTCTGAAAACGCCGCGAACTATTTTCACTAGGCGCCGACGATTTCGGAGCCCATGATCTCGATTCAGCCGCCTGACCCAGACGCGCTGTATGCGGCTGCCGACGCGTACTCCGAACTCGGCACCCTCAGCATGAAACGTGCGCAGCAGCAACGACGCAAATCAGATTGGAGTGATGCCAAGTCGTGGTATCAGCAAAGTCTCAACACCTGGCATCGCATCGATCATCCTAACCATACCGCGCCTGACAGCTTCCAGGTTTGCGATCCGGCAACGGTTGTCTAAGACTGAAGAGGACTGAAGTCGCGCTTGCATCTGCGCACTAGCCGAGTTCACACGCCTCACTGTGTGCAGGCGTGGAATTTGTTCGAGTACTCTAACTGGAGTTTGTATTTCTTCCCGTTGACGAAAAACACCGGATCGAGAAATTGCGAATTCGAGTTCACAATCGGCTCGCAGATATCTCCAATCTCTGCTCCCCATTCGATGAGTGACGCTTGCGACCACCATGCGTCAAGGTCGGGATCGGTGATTGTTTCGAAGGTCTCATGCGACAAGACTGAAGCAGTGGAATCCACCAGATCGCCATTCGGAGTCGGAGTAGCTACCTGGCATCCCGCGACATTCTGATACGGCTCGACGGTAAACAGAACGTGCCCAATATCGTTAAACCAAACGGCGCCGTGATACGCGCAGAAAAAGAACGAGGAAGGGTTGTCGGGCGAGTAGCAAATCGACGTCAGATCGAAGCAGGTATCAATGCCTTTGGGCAAAAATACATGCACGATGTTCGAGTAGCTGTTTTGTATGGATAGTTTCACTGCCGCTGCGTGGACAATCGAAAGAATATCGTTCTGCCCCAGAACATTGGTCTGCAAAGTTCGGTTGACCGCAACTGTGCCGCCCACTGGATAGCGCAGATTGGCATTGGTTCCAACGTACTGGTCCGTCGTATGGATGAACCCGCTATGGTTCAGGTCTTTTAGAAATGTCTCGGGATTCCCCCAGCACGCGGTGGGGCCTGCCGGACAATCGAAATAGACAAGATCATGCTCGGCGTTGGGTATGACCTGCCCACCATGATAGGACAAATCTGCGGGATAAAATCCGGGCTGCGGCAGCGCGGTGTTAGCGGTGAGCTTCTTGTTGGTCAACAGATTTCGGGTAAGCTTTTTTGCTGCCTGAGTTCCGGCCGGAAGAATGCGATACACACTGTTCGGCGCAGCGGAGCTGGCGGCAACTTGGTCCGACCCTGAAATGGTCGTTTGTGCTGGAGCGGTTGATTGCGCCTGAACCGCTGCGGCGGCAAATATAAGAAGACAAAGCGACGTGAACACAGTGTTACGTACTGACATGGGGAGCTTCTCCTTGGAAATAGCTGGTCACAAAATCGAAGGGGCACAACGATGAAGGCAGGTCTTTCGTATTTCGTGTGGCACTTCGTACCGACTCTAGAGTGAGTACAAGAAGAAGATCAATACCGCGAAATCCTTAAGGAGCGTAAGTACGCTGGCTTCTGGGCGGGGAAATCGAACCCATTCGAGTCCCTGCTAGAATCACTATCACCGCTCCCATCATGGATTCTTCCCTAATCCGCAACTTCGCAATTGTCGCGCATATTGATCATGGGAAATCTACGCTTGCGGACCGGCTACTGGAGCTGACGGGGTCGCTGACCGCGCGGGAAATGCAGGCGCAGGTGCTCGATTCGATGGACCTGGAGCGGGAGCGCGGCATCACTATCAAGGCGCACGCAGTGCGCATGATGTATAGCGCGCGGGATGGGCAGACGTATCAGCTGAATTTAATCGATACCCCCGGCCACGTGGATTTTTCTTACGAGGTTTCGCGGTCGCTGGCGGCTTGCGAGGGCGCGCTGCTGGTGGTTGACGCGTCGCAAGGAGTTGAGGCGCAGACGCTGGCGAATTCTTATCTGGCGATCAATCATGGTCTTGAAATTAT
>QHZV01000186.1:0-7971 GCA_003224785.1 Acidobacteriota bacterium | reverse complement strand
GATTGAAGGCGCCGTCGGGCTCGACGCATCCGACGCTCTCCTTATTAGTGCCAAGACCGGCGAAGGCGTGCAGGATGTGCTCGAAGCTATTGTGAAACGCACGCATGCACCGAAAGGCGATCCGGACCACCGGCTGCAGGCGCTGCTTTTCGATTCCTGGTTCGACATTTATCGCGGCGTGATCGTGCTGGTACGCGTGTTCGAAGGCACGCTGCGCAAAGGACAGAAGATTCGTCTGTGGTGGAACAACCGCGTGTTCGACGTGGAAACGCTCGGGGTGCTCACGCCGAAGCCGGTGGAGGTCGAAGAGCTGCGCGCCGGCGAAGTCGGGTTCATGATCGCGAACATCAAGAACGTCGCCGACACCAAAATTGGCGACACGATCACTGACGACGCGAATCCCGCACTCGAGCCTCTGCCCGGCTTCGAAGAAATCAAACCGATGGTTTTTGCAGGCATCTATACGGTGGACGCGCACGAGCACACGCGATTGCGCGAAGCGCTCGACAAACTTCGCCTGAACGATTCTTCGTTTTTCTTTGAGGCGGAAAGCTCGGTGGCGCTCGGCTTCGGCTTCCGTTGCGGCTTTCTTGGCCTATTGCACATGGAAATTATTCAGGAGCGCCTCGAGCGCGAGTTCGGCCTTGAGCTGATTACCACTGCTCCTAGCGTGCGTTATCAGATTACGAAAACCGACGGCGAGCACATTGAAGTGGATAATCCTTCGCGCTGGCCGGACCCGAGCGAAATCGCGAAGGTTGACGAGCCGGTGATTCTCGCGACCATTCTCACCAGCGAAGAATACGTGGGCGGCATTCTGGCGCTGGTGGAGGAAAAACGCGGCAACCAGAAGAGTTTCGAATACGTGAGTTCCACGCGCGTTATGCTGCAATACGAGTTGCCGCTGAATGAAATCGTTCTCGATTTCTACGACCGCCTGAAATCAGTCTCCCGTGGATACGCCTCGCTGGACTATCACCTCGCGGGCGCATGGGAGTCGCCCATGGTCAAGCTCGACATCCTGGTGGCCGGCGATCCGGTGGACGCGCTCTCGATCATTGTGCACCGAGATTTCGCTTATGAACGTGGCAAGGCGCTGGTGAGCAAAATGCGAACGCTTATTCCCCGTCAGATGTTCGAGGTGCCTATTCAAGCTTCGATCGGAGCCAAGATCATCGCCCGCGAAACTGTCGCCGCGATTCGCAAGAACGTCCTGGCAAAATGCTACGGCGGCGACATCACCCGCAAACGCAAGCTCCTCGAAAAACAAAAAGAAGGCAAGAAACGCATGAAACGGATCGGCCGCGTGGACATTCCGCAAGAAGCATTTTTGGCGGTGCTGAAAGTCGGCGAGGAGTAGGGTGTCTGCCGCTTGCGCCGGTACTCGGGACTTAAGCGGCACGTTCCCATTCCCTTCCGGTCGGTTGCTCAGGGCAGGCTCGCAGCGTCTAAGTGAAACGGAATGAGGTTGGTTAAATTCCTTCCTGTTGACGTGGTTGGAGTCGGGCTTAATGCAACCGACACGCTTATCCATGTGCCCCGGTATCCTTCGAGGGGCGCAAAGGTTGAGTCGGCGCTTGTAGAAGTGTTGCCCGGCGGACAAGTTGCAAGCGCCGTGATTGCCTGCCAGCGTTGGGGCCTGCGCACTCGCTACATTGGCAAGTTGGGAGACGACTCCGCGGCGGCGCTTCACCGCGAAGAATTTTCCCGTGCCGGAGTGGAAGCACACATCGCCATGGTTGCAGGATGCGCCAGCCAGCAAGCCTTTATCCTGGTTGATCCTCAGGGTGAGCGCACCGTGCTGTGGCGGCGCGACGAGAAACTCACGCTCAATCCTGACGAACTGCAGCGCGAATGGATCACCAGCGCACGCGCGTTGCACGTGGATGGCTACGATACTGCGGCTGCAACGCTGGCGGCAACATGGGCGCGTGAAGCTGGCATTCCGGTAATTGCCGATCTCGATGATGTTTACCGCGGTGTCGAACCGCTGCTGGAGAAAGTTGACTATCTCATCGTCAGCCGCGACTTTCCGGAGCGCTTGTGCGGAGAAGCCGACCTGAAGAAATCGCTGCCGCTCCTGCGGGAGCGTTACGGCTCACGGCTCACCGCTGCAACTCTCGGAACTGATGGAGTGCTGGCGTGGGATGGCAGCCTCTTCCATCATGCCCACGCCTATAGAGTTCCAGTAGCGGACACGACCGGCGCAGGAGACGTTTTTCATGCCGGGTTCATTTATGGCCTGCTGCACAGGAGCCCGCGGCGGCATCCGCCCGGTGGAAGAGATTGAGCACCTTCTGCACACCGGGGAGCAATAGCCTTCGATATCTCAGGGTGCTGCAGGATGAAGTTCTGCCTCAGCCGCATTAAAACGTCCAATCGATGACAATTTCGCAGATGGGGAGTCTAATGAGCTACCCCCATGTCCTCTACAAGTGCGGATCTGCTAGATGCCGCCGAGCGCTCCTCAGTCGTTCCGCCGGTGGCATTTTCCACTCTGAAGCAGCCAATTGCTCCTTTCTGGCACACAATTTTGGTACTCGCGGTGCAAGGCGTGCTTTCGTACCGGGGAAGTATGCGCATGGGAGCACTCCATGCTCTGAACATAAATCGCACCGCTATTTATGAGCGCACGATTCTTTTCCAGTGGCTCATGCTTGGCCTGGTGCTGGCTGGTGTGTGGTGGCATGGGACCTCGTTATGGACGGTGCTTGGCCAGCGCTGGACTTCCGTGACGCATTTTCTGCGCGATCTTGGCATTGGCGCCATATTTCTGATGGCGGTCATCGTGATTGGAATGGTGCTGCCGCACGGAGATGACGTCGCCGCTCGTCTCATCCTTCCGGAGGGAAGGCAAGAGATGTGGCTGTGGGTAGGGCTCTCACTCACGGCGGGTATTTGCGAAGAAGCGCTCTACCGGGCTTACTTGCAGCGCCAGCTTATTGCGTTCACGAAAAACGTACCTGCCGGAATCATTCTCTCGGCACTGGCGTTTGGCGCAGCGCACTCGTACCAAGGATGGGCCATGGCGTCGCAAATAGGATTGCTTGGAGCGATTGCAGGGACGATCGCGTATCGCTGCAAGAGCGTACGGCCTGGAATGGTTGAGCATTTCCTGCAGGATATGCTGGGCGGATTCCTGCGCCACTAGCACACGGATTGATGCCGGCAGATTGGCGCATATCTTCTATTCAGCGTTTCCGTTCCTTCATTATTGGCAACGGGTAAGCCGTCGCCCGCACCTAAAAACCGAACACAAATGCGGAGACGGAAATGACAAAACAGAAGACGCCACATACGCAGACGCAGCAGAACTCAAATCCCGAGCAGACGGATTTGGAAAACAATCAGGCGGAATTCGAAGCTGACGATGCTTACTCCAGAATGGAAGGCTCGGAAACGGGCTCGGACAAGAGTCCCCGGAAACTCGATACACGTGCGCCGCGGCGCCGAACCGAGCCGGAAGCGGTTGCGCATGAAGGAGCAGTAACTAGCCGCGTATCCAAAAAACCGGTGCAGGGGATTACATCGCACTCAGCCAGAGAGGAAGGCGCACGGCAGGCGAAGGTTGTAAGAAAGCGGGCCGACGCCCGCGCCGGCACCAGACATTCGAAATAGCGCAAGCGCTAGGCGCTGGCTTCGCGGGCGACTTCCGGTCCTGCTGCGTCTTTATAGGAGCGGTGAATGTCGGGATTCTTCGGCCGCGCTCGCCGGCCGAACATGGCCTCTTTCACCAGCTTGAAAATGGTGTGGCGGTTTTGTGCCACTACTTTCAGCCACGCGAACTTGCCCATCATCGGGAAATAAATTCCACGGAAACAGAGGCGCGCCAGGAAGATGTTGATGCGGTAGCCGAGCGGCTGGTCATCGAGTGAATCCACGGCCTGAGCCAGCGCCTCTGGACTGTATGCCTGGGCCCAGCCATAGTTCACTTCGGCATGGGCTTCATCAATGGACATTCCTAGCGGGGTGTGGGCCATGGCGAATGGGATGAATTCCTGCCAGTGCTTGCGGCGGGTGAGGCGGCCTGCGGCTTCAAGACGTTTGTAAAGCGGTGTTGAAGGCAAGGGCGTCAGCAGGCCGAAGATCGGCAGACCGGGCGGCCAGGTACGAACCTGCTCCAGGGTGCGCTCGCCGACGCCCACGGTGTCGTTGTCCATGCCGAAGATGAATGAGGTGATCGCATAGACGTTGCGTTTCGCAAGCCGCTGAAGGACTGTGGCGTACTCGCCGGGCTTGTTGAATCCCTTGTTTACGTCTTTGAGGTTGGTGGGGTCAATGGACTCCATGCCGATGAAGACCCACTTGCCACCCGAGGCGGCGATCAGGTCAACCAGTTCTTCGTCGCGCAGCAGGTTGGCGCTGATCTGGGCCACCCAATTGACCTGGGCTTTGGCAGCGATGATATCGCGAAGCAGAGACTTAGTTCGCTTCACGTTTATGGCGAAATTGTCGTCAATAAAAAAGACCGCGATCTGACCCTTTTCTTCTCGTGCACGCGCTTTTAGAAGCAGCAGTTCGTTGACGACGCTTTCGTTGCTGCGAAAACGGATGGAGTCCCCGAAGAATCCGGTGACGGTGCAGAACTCGCAGCCGTAAGGACAGCCTCGTCCGGATTCGACGGGAATAATCCGAAATGTTCCCCAGCCTTCGCCAACTTTCTTGAGCAGCGGGAACGCGGCCTTCGGCACAAGATTAAATTGATGGAGATCAATCGTATCCCAGGGAATCACGGGATATGGTTTCAGCGGAGGCTTGCGCTCTTTGCCGGCTTCGTCAACCGGTTCGTAAATGTCTTTAAGCTGACCGCACGCGGCATCATTGACGATCTGAGGCCAGGTTTCATCGGCTTCTCCCAGAGCAACCGCATCGGCGTGACGCGGGCCACCATCCTGGCCGAGAGCCTCTTTAAATTCTTCAGTGACATGTGGACCGCCCATGACGACAGGCACTCCGACGGCGCGAATTGCATCGGCCATGCGGTAGGCCTTCGCGACCATTCGAGTCATCGCGCCGATGCCAACCAGCCCAATTTTCTGGTCGAGCACGAACTGTGCGATCTGCGCTTCGTCCATGGGCTGGGCGTTGCCGTCAATAAGGACGACTTCATGTCCGGCAGGAGTGAGCGCCTGCAGAAGGAACATCCACAGGTGTGGCATGAAATTACGCGTGACACCGTTGTCGGGGTTGTAGAGCAAGATTCTCATGAATGCCCTTTGTAATGCGTGCTTCATGGCACGTGAACATCACAAGATTGTGCCGTGACCGGGTTTTGGCTTACGGTCTTACGGTATGGCTGGCAAGCCCAGTGGGTGAATTGTACACCTCACCAGAGAGTCTCCCGGATATATCGAGATAGGCAGGGTATTTGGTGCGAATTTACTTTGCCGCCGAGCGTTCGGAGGCGAGCCATTCCTCTGCCTGGCTTGCCACGCGGAAAACGCGGAACGCGCGAAAATAAGGTCCGGCCATAACCTCAAGCATTCGCAGCATGCCAAACAGAGCGGTCCTGGTGGCCACGACAGCGCAGGCATTGAAGCGGACCTTCTTCCTGATCCTGCCAATTTCCGCGGAAACACCGGAGATGTCACGGGTAAGCGGCAGAGATCTGGTTTCGCTCAGGTCCAAAAACACGTCGAGTTGGTGCGGGCAATCGGGATCGCGCTCCAATTCGCGAAAGTGCCCAATGACTTCGGGCAAAGTGACGTTCCCAATGCATTTCGTGCGGATCAGTTTCTGTTGAGCGTCAATGACGTACGTGATTGGCATAGTTGCGGATTAGATTCAGTCCGTGCTCAGAAGACTCGCGCAGACGTAATGCCTTGCTGAGGCTCGCGGCCCTGCATCAACCGACCATGTTGACGAGCGTTCCGATGCCATCAATCGTGATGCGGATCTCGTCGCCATGCGCAAGAGTAAAGGAATCTGGCGGAACGACGCCGGTGCCGGTCAGGAGGAAGCAGCCTCGAGGGAAGGAGTTGTCGCGGTAGAGATATTCGATCAGGGTCGCAGGGTCGCGCTTCAAGCAGTTCAGCGTTGTCGAGCCCTTGAATACGGTCTGGGTCTGGCGTTGTATCTCGATGCTTATCTCGGTTGAGCGCGGCACTGGATCTGATGAAACCAGAATGCATGGTCCGAGAGCGCAACTGCGATCGTAAACTTTGGCTTGTGGGAGGTAGAGAGGATTCTCGCCTTCGATGTCGCGTGAACTCATGTCATTGCCGATCGTGTAGCCGAGAAGCTTTCCGTTCGGGCTGATCAGTAGCGCGAGTTCGGGCTCCGGGACTGACCATTTTGCGTCGTTTCGAATCGCAACCTTGCCGCCGGGACCGACGACCCGATGTGGCGTCGCTTTGAAGAACAACTCGGGGCGTTCAGCATCATAAATGCGATCATAAAAATCGCCGCCGCCGGCAGACTCGGATTCCTGAATGCGAGCGTCGCGACTGCGAATATATGTCACTCCGGCGGCCCATACTTCCTGGCTGCCGATCGGAGCGAGGAGCGAATCCGAAGAAGGCGCTACGACCGATTTGGAAATGGGATTTTGCAGGAACGATTCGAGGTCGTCACGGGTGACGAGATCGTCCCAATCGTCGTCGACGGAATACCAGCGGTCATCGTGCTCCAGCAGTGCGACTGATCTGGTTTTGTAGAGTTTCATAAGCCCACAGAATTCAACTGTTGAAGTATGGCGGTTGTCTCGATATTGTTGCGCACTATCTACAAAAATCAAAATCCCCACCCAGCCACAAAGGCGCGGCAAGGGAGGGGCACCCATTTTTTAGTGGAAGATGTCTCGGTGGTCGCAACTAATCTGGCAGACGATTCGCCGCAGCAATCTGATGAACCGAACTCTGCGCCGCTCGCAGGGGGACGGAAACGTGCACTGTCTCCCCGGGATCATTCACGTCAATGATGACCGAGCCGCCGGATTTGGTAATCAGTACGTGTTCGGCAGGATCAACGACTTCAACCAGGACACCGTCGGGACAATCCTCAAGAGCTGGAACGGCGGCGTCAACGACAGGCAGATACTGCTGCAAGTTTTCCCTCGGACCGGCGAGGGACTGGCGTGGGACGAAATGCAACGCAACCGGCACAATAGCGGCGGGCACGATAAGGTTGATGTTGTGGCCGCCGGGCTGCTTCTCGTGAACGCTGACGTGAATAAAACCTTCGCTGGATAGAGCGGCGCTGCCCGCGACTGCGGTGGCCAGAACTCCGATCCCGAGTTTAGCAAGAAGAATCATTTGGGTTTCTCCAACTAATTAGGACTTGCTTACTATCAACCCCACAGCTCCCCTACCGTCGCGCACCACATGGGAAGCGAATTCAATCTGGCGCAAGTAGAACTCGTGCCCTTCCCGATCCTGCTACCCCTCGGCAGTGCCTGTGGGCTCCAATTCACAGTGCCGACTGTGGTGGTTACGCACTATTTCTCAGCGCTGTTGGAGTCTATCCAGACGCGGACGTTCTCTTCACGACTGCTGACGGTAACCAGAGTTATGTCCCCCGCGTTTGCCAGGGCCTTGATTGCAGCTTCGAGGTCAAGTTCGTTCTCGCCAGTATTCGAAATTAGCGCCTGAGCGACATCCCACGGGACTGTGACATCCACGATCTCTTTACTGTCTTTATCAATCACGTGGACGACCAACTGGCCATGCTCCTTAGCAACGCGAACATCGTTCCCAGGCTCCTGGACAGTGACAAACTCGCCTTCAGGGGCGGCCTTTAGAGCTTGGAGAATGGCTTTCACGTTTACGTTATCGGCAGTGAAGTTGCCGATTCGTATCTTGCCATTCTGCAACTCTCCATGATTGATGGCCGGAACGACACTTTCGGCCAGCGAGAGAGGAAGATTGACGCGAACCAGTTCATGAGTGCTCGCGTTAGTTACCTTCACGTGCAGGTAGCGGTCAGGGGAGGCAGACCAAACGACGGTTGCGGACATGAATAACGCGAGCAGTG
>QHZV01000185.1 GCA_003224785.1 Acidobacteriota bacterium | reverse complement strand
GCGCTCGCCGGTAGTCAACCGCTCACTGATTCCATGTCCACGAACCTGACGACCTTTTCCGCACATCAAGGGAAGCTGATTTTCTACCATGGCGATAGCGATCCCTGGTTCTCACCGCTCGACACTTTCGGGTATTACAAAGACATGGCCGCAGCCAACGGCGGTCTGGAAGAAGTCTCGAAATGGACCCAGTTCTACTTTGTAGCCGGTATGTCGCACTGCGGCGGCGGGCCAGGGCTCGACCATTTTGATCTCCTTGGCGCGATGGTGGATTGGGTTGAGAACGGGAAGGCGCCTACGTCAGTGACCGCAACCGGAAAGGCTTTCCCCGGTCGCAGCCGCCCCCTTTGTGCTTACCCCAAGCACGCTCACTACAAAGGAAACGGTGACATTGAGGACGCGGCGAATTTCGAATGCCGTTAATTGCAACCTGTGTCCACGTTAATGCGAATCAGCAATTCGCGACTGCCCCAGATATTTCAAATTGCGCCTACATTCAAGGCCCTACTGAAAGCTCGTTTTCACGTTGCTGGACCGAAAAAATCGGACGATCATACGAAACCCGAGATTTTGAGTTGCCTTGCTGTTGCGCACCAGCAGCAATACGAGGATCATTCCGATGAATGGAACTAACCCGGCCACTATCACAATGGAATCAAACGAATGCCCGGCGGCCAACTGATTGGCGTCGGAGAAATGCCCGATAAGCTTCGAAGCGACAATCGTGCCAACCCCAGCGGCGGCACCGCCTAAGCCACTTACTGTGGCCACAGAACCACCTTGGAAAAGATCTGAGGGCAATACGTTCGCCATGGTTGAGAACACGGAGTATGACATCGTCGCGAAGCCAAACAGGCCCGCTATCATATACAGGTTGTAAGTGAAGATGGTTGGGATCAGCATCATCACCCCGATCGCTCCGAACACAACGAGCGCCTTACGAGCGGCACCGAGCGACCATCCTCTGTTGACGAGGTGACCAGACAGAAATCCTCCAACCAAGTTGCCCAGGTCGGCGGCAATAAACGGAACCCAGATAACTACCCGAGTATTCTTTAGCTCGAGGCCCTTCGCAACCAGGTAAATAGGAAACCAGTCTGTGACGAAAAACCAAACAGGGTCGGTAAATAGCCTTGCGACGATGGTTCCCCACGTCTGCGGAATGCGCAGCAGTTCGAACCATCCTGGGTTGGGTTGACGCACCGGTTGTACACCAGCTTCGATTTTGTCGGTCTGAATGTGTTCAAGCTCGCTGTGTGTAATGCGCGGGTGCATCTCCGGAATGTGGTACAGCTTCCGCCAGACAATCAGCCATATGAAGCCAAGTAGCCCGGGAATAACAAACGCCGGGCGCCAGCCCCAGCGAGAGTAGATCGGCAGAATGAGAGAGGGGGCGATTGCGCCCCCAATAGATGAGCCACTATCGAAAAATGCGGTCGCCAGCGCTCGTTCCTTCTTCGGGAACCATTCCGAGACGGCCTTGGTTGCGGCCGGCCAGTTTGCAGACTCACCGAATCCCAGCAGAAACCGAAATCCCAGGAAACCGGTGAAGCCCTGCGCCGCTGAAGTAGCTATGGAAATTATCGAATACCAGAGGACGCTGAAGGTCAGTCCGCGCCTGGTGCCGATGCGATCCAGGACTCGGCCGAATGTCGCCTGCCCTAATACGTACGCCACCCGGAAAGCGATCACGATGTTGGCGTAGTCACTATTCGTCCAGCGGTATTGCAGTTTCAGATACGGCGCGAGTACGGAAAGAGTCTGGCGATCAACGTAGTTGATGACCGTGGAGGCAAACAGTATTCCCGCAATCCACCAGCGCAGGGATACCATGGACCGCGTCTTGCCCGGACTGTGCTGTGTGCTCGTGAGCATGAAGCATGAACAACGCTACTGCCTAATCGCACCGCCGAGAAAAGCCGTCTCGGCGCAGGCCCAATCAGGAACTCGGCACCGCGACAGAATCGCGCGACGCGGGATCTAGCAGGGCCGCGGAGGCTTGGTCCAGGTATATGGTGGCGTGCGGATGATTTCGCAGAATAGATGCCGGCGCCATCGGGCTGATCTGGCCGTTGAAGCAGGCCGCGATCGCCTTCGCCTTTTGGGTGCCGGGGACCACCGCAATCAGCTCCTTTATTTTCATGATCTGCTTGACTGACATGGATATCGCTCGCTTCGGCACTTGTGAGATATCTGAGAACCAGGCTTCACCCACCTGCTGACGACGGCAAGCCTCATCGAGTTCCACGACAAGATATGTTTCTTCTGTGTTGAAATCTGCGGGAGGGTCGTTAAAAGCGAGATGGCCGTTCTCGCCAATACCAAGAAATGCAATGTCAATCGGCGCCGAAGCAAGTGCCGCACTCTCGCGCTTCAGCACGGATGCCACATCAGCGTCTCCGTCGAGCAAATGATACTTCACGATTCCCGTTTTGCTGATGAGTTGCTCCATGAGCATCTTGCGGAAGCTGCCGGGATGCGTGATAGGAAGACCGATGTACTCATCTAAATGAAACGCCTCGACATTCAGCCACTGAATCTCAGGCGCGGAGGTCAGTGCTTCAAGAAATTCCTTCTGCGATGCGGCGGTTGCGGCCACGATTCGCGCTTTTCCGCGCTCACGGATGGCTTTCCGAATGGCAGCCGCCGCTTGATCGGCTGCCGCATGGCCTAACGTATTCCGATCATGAAAAATCTTAAAATCCATTTTTCATCCTCTAGTCACTAAGTTGTTCTTGTCAGAGCGTAAAAACTGCTACATATTCACGATCTTTAATCGTATTAATCTACTCGCCCCCTAAGCACAGTCATAGAAGCCGCCGGAAGCATGAATTGATCGGTGCCTGCGGGAAGGGTCGAGCGCGCAGCAGGACCATCCGGATCAGCATAACCATCTCTCATTGCCGAATGCCACGTGTATTGCTCTTTACCGAAAGTGATTCGTGCGACCGGGCCCGTAAAAGACCGGTCCATCTTAGCATCGTCATCGTGAAATCGAACGCTGACGGTGTGAGGGTTGTCATAGTCCTTGTTGATCAACATGAGCGACCACTGGCCATCAGGTCGCAACACTGCATAGGCGGTTACCAGAACGTGGCCGTCCTTGTCTTTGATATCACTCGCGGCATGGAAGAGCCGATGTTCCGCATCCTTCGGCTCTGCCCATTCCTGCGTTAACATCTGCGCTGCGAAAAGATACGTACCCCAGCTATTTGAACAAGCGGGATGCGGCGTGGAGTAGGGCAACGAATGATGGTAGTAGGAGGCTTTGCCGCCAGCACTCAGGAATGCGGGGAAAGTTTCGCCCAGCCACAATGCTCCGAACACATCCACTGCCGCATCTCCACCCGGAGCATTGGTTTCCGTGTTGAACATCGGAACGCCATCCGGCAATCCATCATCTCGCCAGACCTGCACAATGTGGGTAAGAATCTCGGGTTCCTTGAAGAGATTGCTCCAGGGCCCCTGGCAGGTGCCGTCGTAATAAGGATAGTGTTCGTATGACATGAATGAAAGATCGGAGAGCCGGTCGTGTGACTTCAAATAGCCCAGAAAGCGTTTGAACCACGATGTCTCGCCCGCTGCATTCGGCCAGAATTTAATGTCCTCACTCACTCCCTCAAATACCGGTCCACCCAGTTTTAGTTTTGAATCAACCTTGTGCAGGGCCGTCGCCCATTGCAGGTACAACGTGGCGTAGTCCTCCGGCGCGAAGTATTGGCCGTCCGGTTCTTCCCCCATATCCACATATGAGATCGGATATCCTCGCTTCTCCACATACGCGATCTGCGCCGCTGCATCCTCAGGCGTTCCATAGAGCAGCGCAACTGGAATCATCGCTGGCAGTCCACGCGTAAGCCCGCTGGTATAGAAAAGATCGAGGCCGACCTGATCTCCGGCTTCCATGCGATCGGGAATCACGTAAAGATCTTTCGGCTCGTGCCACGGATCAATGGATGAGCTGTAGGTGAACGTCTGTGCCTGGCTTGAAATGTGGTAAAGAAGATCCTGGAATGATCGGTTCTGCATTGTCCCCAGATAGACCTCTTTGATCGCGTAGCCCACGCAATTTCGGCGGTCGGCTTTGCCATGAGTGTCACAGGTGTTGGATGACTCCGTCATCAGCACCCGCACAAATTTCGCAGCCACAGGCCTGGGCGAAAGTTGCAGTGTGACAGTTCCACCCTTCGCATTCGAAACCGCGCCTGCCGGAAAGTCTTTCCACTCGCCATTGTCCGGGTCGTCGATCGCATCTCCGCTTCCCAGCCAGTACTGCACTTTGTAGTTGCGCGCATACGGCTCTGCCCATGCAATGCGAATGGCGGTGACAATCTGCGGCTCGGCCAATTTGATCGCGATCCACTGCGGATGCACGCTGTCTTCTTCGCCGGTGAATGGTTTCGTCAGATAAGGATTGCTTTTCCAGTAGGTGTTGAGGTCTCCATCATCCAAGAGTATCCGTACGAGTGACGAATCATTTCCTTGCTTGGCGTAGGATCACCGACAAAATATCCGTTCCCGGCAGGATCGCTCCACCTCCCTTTCGGATTCCAATGCCAGGCTTGAACGAACAGTTCCGTATTCTGGCGATAGGTCATCGGGCCCCAGCCCGCTTCCAGAACCTGTTTTATCTGGTCCGGTCGAAAGAAAATGTCCGTGGTGTTGCTTGGAATACGGTCGAGTGTTGTTCCTAACGCCCGAATCGGACTGAATGTATTCGCCACATGGCTGGGGGTCGCATCAATTTTTACAGTCTGCGACGGCGCGCAAATTGCCAGAGCCAAAACCGCGATCGCCGACAACATCACATAAATTTTCTTGGAACCAGTGCGGAGCTGCATGAATCTCCCCTTGAGTGGTTACTTTGCGGAATTGCAGCGGCTGCGGAACACCAGCAGCCGCTCTCTACCATTTCTAGAACCGAACGCTTCAGCGCCAACTGCCTAAGCTACCAGCAAAATGAGCCGATGTCCTGCTGGAACTTGTCCGGCAGTCCGAAGTTGGGATGTCTGATTTTCTCCTAAGCTGACTCGCGTGGAAGACCGAACACACTGTTCAAGGCTTGCGAATGATATCGAGCTTCGGGTAAAAGCATTACGGGTTACATCTATGAAACTTAAATTCAGTCTCATACTATTGGTGCTTGCCGCTGCGGTTGGACTTCTATGTGCGCAAGGCGCTCCGCCACGAGAAATCGCCATCACCATTGATGATCTTCCCGCTGCCGGTATGGGGATGTCAGGTGCGCAAATTGTAGAAATGACCTCTAAGCTTTTGGGAACACTGCGCGACCAAAAAGTTCCGGCTGTCGGATTCGTCAACGAAAAGAAGCTCTACAAGTTTGGCGAAGTGGATGACCGGATCAAAGCTCTCGCTATGTGGCCGGAGTATGGTTTCGAACTCGGCAATCACACTTTCAGTCATGCTTCTCTGAGCCGCGTCACTTTGAAAGATTGGGAGGAAGAAGTCGTTCGCGGCGAAACTGTGACGACGATGCTCCTCAATCAGCACCACATGACGCTGCGATATTTCCGCCATCCATACCTCGACACCGGCCGAGATCTTGAAACTCGCCGTCAGGCGGAAGCCTTCCTTGTGAGCCGCGGCTATCGCATCGCGCCTATAACCATGGACGCCTGGGACTGGATGTACGCGAGTGTTTATGAAGACGCACGCAAGCGCGGCGACTCGGCGCTTCAGCAGCAACTCGTCAGCTCATATCTTTCCTACACAGGCCAGGTGTTCGACTATTACGAAAAATTCTCAAAGGAATTGTTGGGATACGAACCAAAGCAGATCCTCTTACTACACGGCAACTGGCTGGAAGCCGATCACATCGGCGAACTGTTGGATTTACTTCGCAAGCGCGGTTACAAATTCATCTCGCTGCAAGACGCATTGGGCGATGCCGCCTACAGCATGCCAGACGAATATGTCGGAGAAGAAGGTACCAATTGGATTGATCATTGGGCGATCACTCGTGGAAGGCCGCCCCGAAACACGCCGCAGTTTCCGCAATGGGTGATTGATCGCGCGAGCGCGCTGCCCCGAAGTCCGGGTCAGCCGTGATCGCGAAAAGTCGGTTGACATTTCAGCTCTTAACACGCGATGATGCTATATAGCACCACGTAAGGCTCCTAGCCAACGGTTCGCTGATATTGGTCTTCGTCTCATTTAGCTATATAGCAGACGTAAACTCAAATGCCCGATCAAAATAAATTTCCCCACTTCATGCTCAAGGAAATCTTTGAGCAGCCGCAAGCGCTTAAGAACACCATCGCTCCCCGCATCTCGCTGCAGGACGTTGAGGTGCGTATCGGGAATGAAATCCGGATCATCCCGGCAGAACTGCGATCCATGCGTCGCATCAACATTGTTGCTTCCGGGACCAGTCGTCACGCGGGAATGGCCGGGCAATACATGTTTCAGGAATTGGTCCACATATTTGCGGATGTGGACTACGCGAGCGAATTTGAGTATCGCAATCCTCCCATCGGCCCCGAGGAACTCACAATTTCGATCACTCAATCTGGCGAAACCGCCGACACCATGGCGGCCCAGCGCCTGGCGAGACAAAAAGGTTCTCGCACGATTGCCATTTCGAATGTGGTCAATTCAACCGTAGCAACTGAGGCAGACGGTGTTCTCTACACGCACGCGGGTCCGGAAATCAGCATCGCTTCCACCAAGGCCTTCACCGCACAGATGGCCGTGCTGTTTCTTTTGGCCGCCTACATGGCGCAGGGCAGAGAAAGCATTCCGAAAGACGCCCTTCGCACCTGGCTCGATGAATTGACTGCGCTTCCAGAAAAGGCCGATGTCGTGTTGCAATGCTCCGATACCTGTCGCCAGCTAGCTGACAACTTTCATCGCTTCGAAGATTTTCTTTTTCTCGGACGCGCCATTCACTATCCCATTGCCATGGATGGTGCGTTGAAGCTGAAGGAAGTTTCTTACGTGCACGCTGAGGGATATCCAGCTGGTGAAACCAAGCATGGGCCCAATGCGCTCATTGATGCAACATTGCCAATCGTAATGATCGCAACCTGTGATCACAAAGACCCTGGTTCGGTATTGCGATATGAGAAGAGTGTTGCGGACATGCGAGGATTTAAAAAACAGTCAGCACGAATTATTGCGCTGGCGTCAGAGGGCGATACTGCCGTCTCGGCTATTGCAGACCACACTATCTTCATCCCCCGCGCACCGGAGCTGCTCGCCCCGATTTTAGAAATGATTCCCTTGCAGCTGTTCGCTTATCACTTCGCCGTACGTAAGGGTTTGGACGTGGACCGCCCCAGGAACCTGGTCAAGTCAGTTACGCAGGAATAGCGAACCGCCAGTCACGTGGGGAGAAACGGTTCGCCTCAGCGTCCCTGAGCCGCGTATGAGGGAGCATTCGCTTCTTTACCCGAAAGCGTTTCCCAACCTCGCCGAGACAGGTCCCAAAAAATCAAATATCCGGCCACTGCCGCAACAATCAGCATCAGCGCACCGGAAATCCACTGGCCGAATATTAGTTTGCCGATTCCGAACAAACACCCATACACCAGGATCGTCCCCATCACCCAATTGAATGTGTTGCTCGCCAGGTCTCGAACTTGGGGCATTTCCGGAACCAGCTTGGAGATTTTTTGCCAGCCATACACCGACGGATGAACTCGCCGATAAAAACTAACCAGAGTCTCTTCTGATTCGGGCCGGGTCAAAAAAGTCGTAATTAGCCAGACAATGGTTGTAATGCTGCCGATTACCAGGCTTTGCTTTGCATACACCAGCGCGGCAGTCCCCGAGAATGCGATCAACGACTTTCCGAAGATATGCACATTCAGCGCAACAGTGACAGCCGCAGCAGCAATCATCGCGGAGATTTCACTCCACGCATTTATTCGCGACCAGTACCATCGCAAAATGTAAACCGCGCCAGTCCCGAATCCGATACTCAGCACCACTCCCCACCCCTCGCCGATAGAATTCAGTTGCGACGCGGTATATCCGCTGACGAGTACCAGTAGCACCGTGAATAATCTGCTCACAAAGACGTAGTGCCGCTCGGTCGAGTTTCGAACCATAAATCTCTTATAGAGGTCGTTCACGAGATACGAACAGCCCCAGTTCAACTGCGTGCCAACCGTGGACATGAATGCCGCCAGAAATGCCGCGACCATCAACCCACGCAGCGCCGGCGGCAGATAATCCCGCAACACCATCACATAACCTTGCTCAGGATTTTGCGCAAACGCTGCGCTCGGATGAATGCCTCCATTCGGCGAATAGACAACAATCGCAACCAGCGCTGTGATGATCCACGGCCAGGGCCGCAGCGCATAATGCGCGATATTGAACCAGAGAGTCGCGGCTAAAGAATTTTTCTCATCTTTCGCGCTGAACATGCGTTGCGCCACGTAGCCACCGCCGCCCGGTTCCGCTCCCGGATACCACGCCAACCACCACTGCATTCCGAGATAAACGAAAAAGGTCAACACCGACAACGTCCATAAAGCTTCGCCGGTCAATCCCTGGCCGAAGTCCGGCAAAAATGCAGTGGGATCAGATGAAGCGCCGTGCGCATTCTGAAGTGTGCGAATCGTTTGCAGATGCTCCTGAAGTCCGTGCATTCCACCAATCTGTGCGACAGCCACCCATGCCAGCACAATAATCATCGCCATCTTTAGCGCAAACTGAAACAGGTCCGTGACCAGCACTCCCCACAGTCCGCCAATGAACGTATAGAGCCCCGTGAACGGAATCAGCAAAAAAACACAAATGGCCAGCGCGGTAGTTTGGGGATCTCCTAACGTGTGCTGCCCAAGAATTCCGAGATCGAGCACGCGTCCTTGCGCAATCGCCGGCCCAAGCAGCACGGTGATAATGCTGACCATCGCTTTTGTAACCCATCCCAGGATGAAGCAGTTCATGAACAGGCCGAGGTAGATGGCTTTGAAGCCGCGAAGAAATGCGGCAGGTTTGCCGCCGTAACGAATCTCCACAAATTGCACGTCGGTAATAATTTGGGCCCGGCGCCAATACCGCGCAAAAAAGAACACTGTCAACATGCCGCCTACGCAGAAAGCCCACCAGATCCAGTTCCCGGCGATTCCCTGCTTGGCTACGACGCCGCAAACAAACAACGGTGTGTCGGCAGCGAACGTCGTCGCCACCATTGAAGTGCCGGCGAGCCACCACGAAACGTCCCTTCCCGAGACGAAAAATTCTTCGGTGTTCCCGCTAGCGCGCCGGCGATAGTAAATGCCGATCGCGAGGTTCACCAGCAGGTAGCCGATGATGACGATCCAATCCGTTAAGGTAAGAGGCATTTCTCCTCCACACTAATTTGCGGAAACATGCGTCCTGATTTCGTAAGCGACGCATTTACGTGCAGTGGCATGAGGCCAAAGCTCACCGGAAACGGCGTATGAACAACGAGTGCCGCTCTGAGCGATAGAATCCGAGTACGTAAACGGCCGCTTTTCCGTTTGAGCCATGAATCACCTGCCGTATTCGCATCACCGGAGATCCGCGTGGAACTTCCAACAGTTGCGCTACACGAGTGTCAGCGGCGGTGGCGTCCACCTCTTCATCCGCGTACGTGATTTTCAGGCCAAAATCTCGTTCGAGCGTTGCGAAGAGTGACGACCGTCCCAAAGGTGCGCGCACCAACCCAGGAAAGTCATCTGCCGGAAGATAGCAGGCTTCGAGTGCGA
>QHZV01000184.1 GCA_003224785.1 Acidobacteriota bacterium | reverse complement strand
CGGACCGGCAGGACCTGGATCTCCGTCGCTTTCTTTGGATCAATGGCTCGCGGTTCGATCTGCTCGATGGGCAAAAACCATTTGTGGGAACCACGCCGATGCCACCCGGACACGGATTCTACCCGCAGGGCCTCACGCGCGATCAGATCGAGCACTATCTGAAGGACCATCCAGACAAACGCGCGGAAATCTATAGCCCGACAACTGTGGTTCGCTGGCACGGCACGGACCTGGAAGGGTTGCCATATCACATTGCGTATCGTTCTTTTCTGGAGAAGGCTGCGGATGACCTTCGCGCAGCAGCCGAGGTTAGTCCGGACGCGGCATTCGCAAACTACTTGCGGCTGCGCGCCGACGCGCTTCTCAGCGACGATTATTTCAAGAGCGACATCGCATGGATGCAGTTGAAAGATCCGAAAGTTGATCTGATTTTCGCTCCCTACGAAACCTATGACGACACTTTGCTCGGAGTGAAGGCGACCTATGGTGCTTCGGTCTTGGTTCGAGACCAGGCCGAAAGCGCGAAACTCGCGACCTTCCGCAAGTATGTCGCAGACATACAAGATTCACTGCCTTCGCCGGCGCAGGACCGTCCTTCGAAACGGGGCCTGGAAACGCCGATGGAGGTGATGGACGCGCCCTTCCGCACCGGAGATCTTGGCCACGGCTACCAGGCAGTGGCGGACAACTTGCCCAATGATCCGAAGATCCACGAATTGAAGGGAAGCAAAAAACTCTTCTTCAAGAATTTCATGGACGCACGCGTGAATTACGTAATTCTGCCGCTGGCGCGATACATGATGCCCGAATCGCAGGCGGCAATGGCTTCGGCAGACGGTTACTTGCTTGGCACGATCATGCATGAAATCTGTCACGGATTGGGGCCGGCGTTTGCACATGACGCGTCAGGAGAGAAAGTTGATATTCGCGCCGCGATGGGCCCGATCTTCGGAGGCCTGGAAGAAGCGAAGGCCGACGTTGTCGGCATGTTCGCCTTGAAATGGCTGGTTGATCATGGCGTGCTACCGAAACAAAAGCTCAATGGATACTACGCATCATATCTTGCGGGGAATTTTCGTACTTTGCGTTTCGGCGCAGCTGAGGCCCACGGCCAAGCCGAAATGATGGAATTCAATTACTACGTCGAGCAGGGGGCAGTGCGACGCGATGCATCCGGAAAGTACTCAGTGGATTTTGAAAAAATGCCAGACGCGATTGCGGGGCTTGCTAAAGAACTTTTGGCAATGGAAGCTACAGGCGATCGCGCCAGGGCCGAAGCCTGGTTCACGAAATATGATGTGATTTCGCCGGAGTTACAGAAGTCGCTGGATAAAGCAAAGAGCCTGCCGGTGGATGTGGACCCGTTGTTTGCGTTTCCGAGGAAGGTAGAGTGACGCTGAAAATTATCCTGCGAATTCAACTTGCGGCTCAACAGAAATAATTCCAGCGCGGTAGCCCATATCCAGCAATCTGCGGATTGCTTCCTTCCCATCCTTGCCGTAATCCAACGTGCGGTCGTTCACGTACATGCCAACAAAGCGATCAGCGAGTTGCGGATCGAGGTCACGGGCAAACTGCATAGCATAGGCAAGTGCTTCTTCGCGGTGATCGAGCGCGTATTGAATGCTGTCGCGCAATGCATTGGAGATGCTGGAAATCAAATCGCAGCCGAGGCTGCGGCGAATGGCGTTGCCGCCGAGCGGTAGCGGCAAGCCCGTAGTCTGCGCCCACCATTTTCCGAGATCAAGAATTCTATAAAGTCCGGAGCGGTCATACGTGAGTTGGCCTTCGTGAATGATGAGTCCAGCTTCGTACTCGCCGGCCAGCACACGCGGTATGATCTGATCAAAAGGGACCACTTCGGTTTCGATTTCAGGAGCGAAGATCTTCAGCGCGAGATACGCAGTCGTCAGTTTTCCAGGCACGGCAATTTTCTTTTTTTTGATCTCGCTCTCGGAGTGCGCGCGTGGCGCAACAATCATCGGTCCATAGCCTTCTCCTACACTGCCGCCGCAAGTCATCAGCGCATACTTTTCCTGCAAGTACGGATAGGCGTGGAATGAAATGGCGGTCACGTCATACACCCCGTCGCCGTCGATTGCTTGTTGGTTAAGCGTCTGAATGTCACAGAGTGTGTGCGTGAATCGCAGGCCGGGAACGCTGACGCGGTTGGTCGCGAGGCCGTAAAACATGAATGCGTCATCGGAATCTGGGCTGTGGGCGATACTGATTTCGCGAATCGTGGCAGCGGTGAGTGTTGACACTTAACCTTCTCTCCGAATTCAATCTACGGGTGGGGCTGGAGGGCCGCCCCTATACATTCTTGTCTGTCATTTGGAACTGAAGCGGCGCCACGTGCTTGCGATTCCGGCAGCGAACATCACTTTCATTACTTCCGCAAAGATGAACCAGTAAAGGCCGAGTGCGATGGCGCGGGCCAGTGAATGCGTAAGAACGTAAAGCCAGGAAACGCCACACGCAAACAACAGCAGCTCACCCAGAAGTGCGGCTGAAATTGCACGCGCAAACGTCTGTTTTCCACGTTCAAAAATGTATCCGGCAAGGGCCGCAACCAAAGGATAGGCGATCAAGTATCCTGCAGTGGGTCCGGCAAATCGCAGAATGCCGGGAGCGCCAACTGGACTGAACACCGGCAACCCGGCTGCGCCTTCAGCCAAATAAAGTGCCAGTGCTATGAAGCCGCGCCGGCTTCCGAGAGATAAGCCCACGAGAAGCACCGCGAAATTTTGCAGAGTCAATGGCACAGGTGTCCCAGGAATTGGGAGCGAAAAGCGCGCACACACGGCAACAAACACACTTGCCGCGACAATAATTGCAATCTGCCCCGCCAAATCTAGCGATTTGCTGCGTGTAGCCGAAACTTGAGTCACAGAAGTTGACATTATTCACCCCTGACGTTTGCTCTCGACTTCAGGTTCATGCTCCGTCTCTGGCGGCCGGTTCTCCGCTTTCCTGAGGCGCTCGCGTACCTTCACGTACGCTGACAAAGCCGCCCACAATGCGGCCCCGGCGGCGACTGCAACAATCAGGAACCACGAGATCATCCGCACGATAGTTCAGGATACCAGAAGCAGAACCGGCACTCAGCGGACGCGCTTGAAGGCGAGACTAACTTATTTGTGCGACATCAGCCGCTCAATCTCATCGGCGGTCTGTGGGAGAGATTCGGTCAGGCGAATTAGCTTTCCATCGCTGTCCACGTAGAACATGTCCTCGATGCGGACTCCGATTTTCTCTTCGGGAATGTAAATTCCGGGTTCGATGGTGAATACCATTCCTGGGCCGAGTGGAACTGAGTAATCACCCGGGTCGTGGACGTTCAATCCGACGAAGTGGCTGAGTCCGTGAATGAAATACTTGCCGAGCGGCTCGCCGTGAGAATCCTTTCCATGAGTATTGATGTATTCGTATGCCACGTCGTGCAATGAGCCCTCTTGGCCTCGCCGCAGGTGCGACTTCCCGGACTGAAACGCGGCGATCGCGGCCTTCTGCGCGCCGAGGACAATCTCGTAGATCTCTCGTTGCCGCGCCGTAAATTTGCCGTTCACCGGCATGGTGCGGGTTATGTCGGATGCGTACATTGAGTACTCGCCCGCGGCATCAATCAACATCAAGTCGCCGGATTGTGCTGCGCCTGAATCATCCGAATAATGGAGCACGGTAGAATTCAATCCCGATCCCACAATCGGCGCATAAGCTGGACGCTCGCAACCGCGCTTACCCCACTCGTACTGCATGAGTGCGGAGATCTCTCGCTCTGTCGTGCCAGGGTGAATCGCACGAATTGCGGCAAAGTGCGCTGCAATTGAGGCATTGGTTGCTTTCCTGACCAGGTCAATTTCGGCCGCATCCTTCACCGTACGTAATGACGCAAGCACTGGGCGAATGTCCAAATAATTAGTGCCAACAGGAAACGCATTGGCATTCTTCAGCCAATCCAGAGCTTCGGTTGAATTGGAAGTTTCTCCCGAGGCAGGGACGTCGGTGTAGATTTTGGCATTTCGCGGTGCCGGCAAAGCCGGTAGCAGCTTGACCAGTTCGTTGCGCAGATTGTCGAGCGGCTGCACTCGATCGACGCCGGTCATTTGCACCGCTTTAGGATCGTCAGGGCCTAGTTTCGCTCCGGTCCAGCGTTCCTGCGAATAGTTCCGGTTCGGCAGGAACAAAATTTCTGTGTATTTTCGTGCAGGAGTATCGCCGTTTGTATCGGAAGCAGACACGACCAGCAGCGCCGCGCCCGGCTCCGTCCACCCAGTCAAGTAATAGAAATTGTCGTCCGGGCGATATCCATAAAGATCATTTGGCCCTTCCGCTTCGGGTGGCGCGAAGACGAGCGCGAAACCACCTTCGAGCTTCGCCCCGAGTTTTTCGCGCCGAGCGTGGTAATCGGAATTAGGCTGGCGGTCAAGAGCAGTTGAGGATTGGAACGCGGCAAAACAAAGAATGGTCAGGTACAGGATCTTGCGCATGGGCTCGGCGTTATTTTCCTGAGATGGATTTCGTGGCAGAAATGAATGCGTCCACGTTGCTCTTATCAACCATCGCCGATCCAGTATCTACAAAAGCGGGAACCTGCGCAAAACTATCGTGGGCCCAGTCGGCGCCCAGATTCTTGAGTCCTGAGTGGTGCAGGTCATCCAGCATCTTAAGTCCCATAAACGCCATGGTGTATGGCTTTTGTGAGATGGTCGCGGCGATCACGCCTTTCTTGATCCAGTCCAGCGTGTCAGGGTCGGTGTCCATAGCAATGATCGTCCTGCCCTTAATTCCGTTGCTGTTCAACACATTGGCAACCTCTTTGCCCGACAAAGCTTCGAGGCATACAAATGCGTCAATGTGCTGCTTCTTATCAACCGACAAGATCTGAGTCGCGCTGTCAAACGCAATGCGCGGGTCTCCCTTGATGTCCACGACGCCTGCAATCTTAATATCAGGATGATATTGGAGTGCGTCCTTGTATCCGCGGAATCGCTCATTCAGATTTGGTTGGGAAGGCATGGTAAATACCACCACGTTCCCTTTACCCTTGAGCTCCTGAATCAGGCGCTGCCCGCCCATCAGTCCAGCTTGATAATTATTGGTGCCGATGAAAAACAGGCGCCTGCTCGCGGGTGCGTCAGAGTCGATCGTGATGACCGGAATGCCAGCGTCAATCGCACGGTAAATCCCGTCTTCCACTGTATTCGGATC
>QHZV01000465.1 GCA_003224785.1 Acidobacteriota bacterium | reverse complement strand
GGCGCTCGATGGCTTCAATGGGCTGACCGGCAGCGATTCGTCCCAGGAGCGGCAAGACCATTCCAGTGTTCACGGACATGGATTGCTTCAGGCGTCCTTTGGGTGGAAGCAGATCGATGGAGCGGCTCCGATTGTAGTCGCGGCTGAGCAGGCCTTTTTTCTCGAGGTTCGAGATGTGCTTGTGAACGGTCGCCAATGAACTCAGGCCGAGGCCTTCGCCGATCTCTTCGAACGATGGAGAGTACTGGTTGGTCTGAACAAAATCGGCGATGAAATCGTAAACTTGCCGCTGACGTTTGGTGATTGCCATGTCAGAATTGTAGGCGAAAGTAAGGCGAAGTCAAGTGGCTACTAGCTTCCAGCTGCCAGCTTCCAGCAATCTCAAAACGCAGGTTTCGTGGTGATGCTGAACCTCGAATATTAAAGTAATAGAATGGATTGTTTGCTGGAAGCTAGTCGCTAGGAGCTAGCAGCTGATTATGGACAAGATCAAAAAAACCGAAGAAGAGTGGCAGAAAGCAACGCTGGCACCGAGCCGGCGTTTAGCGGCAAGTATCACAAAACGAAAGATCCGGGAACGTACACTTGTGCCGCCTGCGGGCAACCGCTGTTCAGTTCCGAGACGAAGTTTGAGTCCGGCACTGGCTGGCCAAGTTTCTACAAGCCGCTTGAGGAAGGGGCTGTGGAAGAGCATAGCGATACTGCCTATGGCATGGGCGGACCGAAGTTCGCTGTGCCCGCTGCGAAGCACATCTGGGGCATGTATTCCCGGACGGCCCACGTCCCACAGGAATGCGGTATTGCATGAATTCGGCTTCGCTCGAGCTAAAACCGCAAGAAAAGAAGTAACTGGCGATCCTCGGGCAGTGATTTGGTTGAATGTAGGACGGAGCAAAACGAACCTTCAGCAATTCGCCTTGCTCCTCGCATGCTATACTTCTGCTCGCTTTGGCCGAGTTTCCCCTCTTCTTTCCCTTCGGCCGCGATCACGTCATTTATTGCGTGCTTTGGAGGAAGGCCTATGTCTCGCTGCTTCGTGTGTGTTCTTTTCCTTGTATCGAGTGCGCTCGGGCAAAGTCTGTCGCCACCATACCCGAGTTCGACCATCCGCAAGCCATGGCTGTTAACACATTCACTGACCGCGTGTATGTGCTTCAGGAGTCGACGAACGTGGTTACCGAGATTGACGGCCTGACCAACTCAGCAGTCAAGATTCCCTTACCGCCTGCCGGACAGTAATCACTCAACGGCGCCATCGCCGTGAATCAGGTCACAAATAGGATTTATGTCGTGGACGGCGTGAACCGTATGATGTCGGTGCTTGACGGCGTAACTCTCGCGATCACACAGGTGCCGGTCGGGAATGCTCCGGTCGCGGTGGTGGCCAATCCTTACACCAACAAGGTGTACGTGGCGAATTCCTCGGACAATACTGTGACCATGTTCGACGGCAACACCGCGACTACTAGCACGTTGAACGTTGGCGGCGAGCCCTTGGCTTTGGCGATCGACCTCGATCGCAACAAAATCTATGTTGCAGATTTCGCCAGCAATGCAGTAACGATCATTGATGGGCGAACAAATACCACTTCGACGGCCACAGTCGGGCTGCACCCATATTCAGTCGCAGTCAACCGCACCACGCACAAAGTTTATGTCGTCAATCGCGACGCGAATACAGTCTCAGTAATTGACAGCACCGGCACGGTGGTCGACACGGTTGC
The DNA here is from genome assembly GCA_003224785.1 of Acidobacteriota bacterium. Taxonomy (GTDB): domain Bacteria; phylum Acidobacteriota; class Terriglobia; order Terriglobales; family Acidobacteriaceae; genus Gp1-AA145. The sequence goes on along the minus strand of QHZV01000465.1, from coordinate 708 downwards.
AGCGGGTTCAACTCCACGCAACGTTCGCGTCAATCCAGTAACGAACAGGATCTATGTCGCGAATCTCGGAAGCAATAGTGTGACGGTCATGAATGGGGCTGACGATTCGACCGTGACGGTGCCAACTGGCGGCAACCCGAATGGGGTGGTGGTGGATCAATTCAGAAATCTGATTTACGTTTCGAATGGAAACGGCAATTGCATTACGGCGATTGACGGGAACACAAATCAATCGACTACAACTGGCAACATTGGCAATGGTGTTAACGACATTGCTCTCGATTCACTGACGAACCGGTCGTATTTGACGAAGCAGTTGGCGGGCGCTTCTGAGGTTGCGGTATTCAGCGTCTGGACAGTCAGGCCGATCCCAAAGTGGTCAGGAGTCGGTTGCCAGTGAGCAGCTCTTCATTCTTCACTGATGCGAGCTGACCCATGGTGACTTATTGAGGGTGCCCCACCCTATCGCGCACTCTGCGACATGGTGGGGTCTTGATCCAAACCAACCTGCGCCTAACCTAATTACTCTTTCCTGCTGCTGCCGCGAATGACTTCGGCGTGTCCGAAGACTTCTCGTGCTTATGCTCAGAGGGCGTCAACTGAACGCTGCCGCGCAGCATCGCGCCGTCTTCCACGCTGATGCGTTGGCTGACCACGTCGCCATTCAGGGTACCTTCGCTGCGGATATCTACGCGGTCGCTGCATTCC
>QHZV01000464.1 GCA_003224785.1 Acidobacteriota bacterium | reverse complement strand
AACGCTCGGTGGAGAATCAATGATGATCCAATCAAACATCGGTTCGAGACGACTAAGAAGAAATTTCATACGTCCGTTGGCAACCAGTTCCGCAGGGTTGCCTGAGTTTTTGCCCGCAGGGATGAAAAACAAGTTCTCCATCGGTCCATGCTGCATGATTGAACACTCATCACTTTCAGAGCGCAGGTATTCGCACAGGCCCGGTCCCGGTTCGGCCCCGAGCAATCCGTGAAGCTGGGGGTTGCGCAAATCTGCATCAATCACCAGCGCCCGTTTCCCATGCTGCCGCACAATCACCTGGGCAAGGTTTGCCGAGGTAAACGATTTCCCCTCTTTCGGGAGAGCGCTTGTCACCAATAATTTCGAGAGCGGCTGCTTTTCACGGGCTTGATACAGACGGCTTCGCAGCGTGCGGAACTCTTCCATTCCCGGAGCATGCTCTTCGCCGCCAAAGAACAGCATCGTCTTGGGATCGGGGTTCCACCTGGTTTGACGGCTGCGCGCCAGCGAGACGTCCGTGGAGAGAGCCATGCTGGGAGCGGCCGCCGACAACACGGCGGCGGACGTAACCACGCCAGCATCGGTGGAGGGTTCCAGCACTGCCGCCGGAGCGGTTTCAACTCCAGCACGCGATTGCGCCATCGCCCGTTCCTGCTCGGCTTTTCTCAGGGCTTCGTGAATTCGGCTCATAGTTTCCCTTCCTTGGTTACGTCACGTTCTGATTCCTTCAATCGCTCCGCCAAATTGGAGATGGTTTTCAGTGCATCCACCAAGTCGAACTTGTCTGGCGTTTGCGGAAGCGCTGGCGGAATTCCGACGTGGTTGTCTCCCAGATCGAAATCTCGTGCCACCGCATCCACAATGCCGACACCCACAACTTTTTGCTGGTCCACAAACGCGCTGACTAGGCAGTGCTCGCAAATCAAATTCACCACACGCGGGATCCCGCTCGAATAGCGGTGAATTGCACCGAGTGCTTCCCCTTCAAAAATCGGCTGGCCGTTAGAGCCGGCAATCCGCAGGCGCTGCTGAATGTAAGACCTTTCAGCTTTTGTTCCAACTCGGTTTGTCCGACCAAAACTATCTGGAGCAACTTTTCCGTAAACGTCTCCAGATTGGTCATCATGCGGATTTCCTCCAGGACCTCATCCGCCAGGTTTTGTGCTTCGTCCACAATGAGGACCGCAGTCTCGCCTGCGCGATAACGATCCAACAACCAGTTATAGAGGCGCAGCAAGATTTGGCTTTTCGACCGAGTGTCACAGGGAATGCCGAAATCGGCCATCATGTAATCAAGGAACTGCGGTACGTTCATCCGCGAGTTAAAGATGAAAGCTGTTGGCACCTGCTGGGCCCGCAACCACTCCAGCAATTTGTTAATGAGCGTGGTTTTGCCGGTTCCCACTTCCCCGGTCAGCAATACAAATCCCTTACGGCTTTGTATGCCATAGGTAAGGCAGGCCAGCGCCTCCTCCGTGTGCCGCGTCAGAAACAAATACCGCGGGTCGGGATTTACGTTGAACGGGTTTGCCCGCAGACCAAAAAACTCTTTATACATTCGGCCTTAGACCTCGACACTTTCTTGCTGTTCTTCCCCGGATGCGGATTTCACTTTAGATTTCCGTTTCCGGTTTCCATCTTTACTTTCTACCTCTACTCCCACCCAGGGAACTTGCGACAATACCGGCAACTCCAACGCGGCCTGAACATCGCTTTCGGTCCGGAGTGAGGTATCGCGCATTTCAAGCCACAGCGCTAGTCCGAGCCCCAGGCCCAACCCAGCGCCTAATCCCCCGCCAGCGAACAACCACCGGTTCGGAAAGCTCGGCGAGTCAGGAAGGTCGGCCGGGTTCAGCACCGACATCTGCTCTCCCTGTTGCTCCTGTTCTATTGCGGTCTGCATTTCTGCCTGTTTTCTGTTCGCAAGGCGGTCGTCATAAAACTTCTGTGCTGTGTCGTAGTCGCGCGTCAGTTGCTTGTACTGCTCCTCTATGGCCGGACTCAGCGCCACCCGGCCCTGGAACACCTTGATCTGTTCCTGCAGCCTTTGCTGGTCGCGCGTCGCTTGCGTAATCAATTGCTCATACTGATGGATATGCATTCGCAGTTGGCGGATCTCCGGAGGTTCGGACAGGTTCTCCTTATCGTTCGCGACACTCGACGGATTCGCCGCGGCCGTGTTGATCTCATCCAGTTTCTTTTGCACCTGGGCGATATCGCGCTTGGTCTTGACTACATCTGGATAGTCTTCCGTGTAATGCGCCTGCAAACTGATCAATTGTGACTGCAGTGATGCCAGCTGCTGCTGCAGAGTCACTGGATTCGTGGAGGTCTGCGAAGATTTCCAGGCGGCGAGTTGCTGCGCCAGCATTGACTCGGTATAGGACTTATCCTGCTGAGCC
>QHZV01000463.1:2034-2492 GCA_003224785.1 Acidobacteriota bacterium | reverse complement strand
TTCCTTGGGAAAGGTTATTACGAATCGTTTCGCAGTGGTGTCCTTACAGTCAAAGGCCGCACCTATCGCCGGGACAAGGAACCGATCAGTTACTGGATTGGCATGGCTATAGGGTCTTTCGCATTTCTCGTCTTGGTGTCCGCGACTGCGGTTATGGCGTTCCTGGCATGTGTGGGTTTATCCGGGACTTCAAAGTAGCCCACTACCTAATAACAGAGTTTTTGGCTCGACCAAACGTGCAAGATACAATCAGCGCCAGACATGCTCACGCTTCGCTATCACTACAACGTCGTGCTTAGGCCTGAACCGGAAGGTGGCTTCACCGCTATGGTTCCCGCGCTTCCCGGGTGTGTCACGTATGGTCGAGACTTGAACGAGGCACGACGGATGGTGAAGGACGCAATTTCCGGTTACGTAGAAAGCTTGAAAAAACACGAATTGTCAGATCATGGCCGCGC
>QHZV01000463.1:0-1959 GCA_003224785.1 Acidobacteriota bacterium | reverse complement strand
AAATGCGTAATCAGCTCCTCGCCTTTCAAATGTCTGAGCGTGTTCTTCAGCTTCATCAGCTGAATGAATAAATCATGCTCGGGATACAGCCCTGGCACTGTCATCGGAGACTTGAAGTAGAAGCTCAGCCATTCCTGAATACCAATGTTATTCAGTTCCGACGTGCGTTTTGCCAAGTCCAGGAACAGGATGAGGTCGAGCACGATAGGCGCGGCAAGAATTGAGTCCCGGCAGAGGAAGTCCACTTTGATCTGCATAGGATAGCCGAGCCAGCCGAAGATATCGATGTTGTCCCAACCTTCTTTATTGTCGCCGCGCGGCGGATAGTAATTGATGCGCACTACGTGGCTCATCTTGCCATACAGCTCGGGATAAAGATCAGGCTGCAGAATGTGCTCGAGCACGGAAAGCTTCGACTCTTCCTTCGTCTTGAAAGATCCTGGATCGTCGAGGACCTCGCCATCGCGATTGCCAAGAATGTTGGTGGAGAACCAGCCGTTCAATCCGAGGAGGCGCGCCTTGAATCCCGGCGCGAGAATTGTTTTCATCAAGGTCTGGCCGGTTTTGAAATCTTTGCCGCAGATGGGAGCTTCATTCTTGCGCGAAAGCTCGAGCATGACGGGCAGGTCCACCGTCAGATTAGGCGCGCCATTCGCAAACGGCACGCCTTCCATCAGTGAGGCGTACGCGTAAATCATGGACGGAGCAATCGCTTCATCATTCGACTGCATCGCCTTTTCGAATGACTTAAGCGATTGATGCGCGGCGGTCGGCTGAAGGTAAATTTCTGTCGAGCCGCACCAGATGGTAACAAGTCGCGCAGCTCCCGAGGTCTTCTTGAAATCTCGAATATCAGCCCGAACTTGCTCGGCCAGCTCCATCTTGTTCTTGCCCTTCTTCACGTGATGGCCGTCGAGCTTCTTGACATAGTTCCGGTCAAAAACCGCAGGGCGCGGCTTGATCCCGCTTAAGAACGGCTTTACCTGATCGAGCAGGTCGCGTTCGAGCACTCCGGCCTTGCGGGCAGCCGTGTACATGTCATCGTCGAATGGGTCCCATCCGGTGAAAACCAGGTCATCCAAAGCGGCCAGCGGCAGAAATTCCTTCACTTTTGGGGAGCGGCCATCCGTGCGCTTGCCCAACCGAATGGTTCCCATCTGGGTCAGCGAACCAAAAGGGCTTGCAAGGCCTTTTCGGACCGCCTCGACTCCCGCGACAAATGTCGTCGCAACGGCGCCCATGCCAGGGATCATCACGCCGAGCTTTCCCTTGGCAGGCTGAATTTCAGCCACCTTTGTTTCAGTACTCTTTGTTTCGGCCACTTCGGTCTTGGACGATGATTTTTTAGTAGGTTTAGGGCGCGCAGCCATTCGAGGCACTTCCTTATGAGAACGCTAGGGTTTAGGCAAACGGGTATGTTCTCGTATTAGAACAGCTTTTGCAACTCGGCGCGGTCGAATGGCGGTATTAACACATTGGATGGAAAGCGGGTAACCTGGCGAAGGGAAGACGCGTCATACTTACTAGAGGATTCCGGCACTGGTCCGTCGATATGAAATTTAGATTGTTTTTGTTGACCGCCGCAATAGTGGCATTTGCGTATGTGAGTCCCGCAGCCTTTGCCGGGGACAATAGCAAGAACCCGCCTGCCCAGGCCACGCCAGCCGCGACCGCACCGGTGGAGCCCTCCGCCACGAAGGTCAAGCACGATGGCAGCATTGATGATTTGGATGCGATTGGAAACCGCAACGTCGGTTGCAACAAGGGAATGGGAAATTGGTACAGCCTGGAGCACCAGATGGCTCTCGGCAAGCAGATCTCGCAGGAGCTTGAAAGCCAAGCCAAGATAATCAACGATCCTGTCGTTTCCGAGTACATCAACCGGCTAGGGCAAAATCTGGTGCGGAACTCGGATTCACAGGTTCCATTCACCATTAAGGTCCTGGACTCTGACGATAT
>QHZV01000183.1:6372-6871 GCA_003224785.1 Acidobacteriota bacterium | reverse complement strand
AATGAAACCAGTCCTCGAAATTCGCGACATCTCGAAGGAGTACAAGTTAGGCGAGCAGCGAGCGCGGAAGGTTGATAACATCCGCGAACTGCTTCAGCGCAGCGTCAAAGCGCCATTTGCCCGCCTCACGGGCCGCAATGGAGACGCTCCCAAACTCGAACTCCGAAGCTTCTGGGCCTTGAAGAACATTAGTTTCGACATCAATCAGGGCGACGTGATCGGCATAATCGGGCGCAACGGCGCAGGCAAAAGCACCCTGCTCAAAATTCTGTCGCGGATTACCAGTCCTACGAGCGGTCAAGTGATCGTTCGTGGCCGGCTTGCCAGTTTGCTTGAAGTAGGCACCGGCTTTCATCCAGAACTCACAGGACGGGAGAATATTTTCTTGAACGGCGCCATCCTGGGCATGCGCAAGGTGGAAATAAGCCGGCACTTCGATGAGATCGTTGATTTCGCTGAAGTCGAACAATTTCTTGACACCCCGGTAAAACACTATTCC
>QHZV01000183.1:0-6342 GCA_003224785.1 Acidobacteriota bacterium | reverse complement strand
GTAGATGAAGTGCTTGCAGTCGGCGATGTCGCCTTTCAGAAAAAGTGCCTGGGCAAGATGGGAGAAGTCAGTCGCGGCGGCCGGACTGTCTTATTCGTCTCACATAACATGGCTGCCATCGAGAACCTCTGTTCACGGGCAGTGGTGTTGCACTTCGGTGAACTGCAGTACGACGGCACCTCGAAAGACGCCATTCAGTACTATCTGAACAGCCTTTCCAGCCTGAGTGGCACAGGTAATAAAGTCGAGTTAGACGGAGTTGGAGTCCGGGTTTCCCGCCAAGGGCCATTTCTTAAGGCCTTGGAGTTCCTGACCGCCGATGACGAGCCTTTGATTGAAGGGCTACCTATCGGTTCACGATTAAAAGTTAAAGTTCGTTTTGATCTTCCCAAAGCAACCACGAACTTCCATCTCGGTCTCGGCTTCAACAACAATTACGGCCAACGGATTTTCACCGCCCACACCATGTTTGAGCCGAACCGATGGGAGAGCGAGTGCCAGGGCCAACAGGTGGTCTCATGTGACATTCCCAGTTTCACTCTCATGCCGGGCGAGTATTCAGTCAAAATCTGGCTGGAAGTGAACAGCTCGGAAGCAGACTCAATCGAAGAGGCCGCAAAATTCAGAGTGCTTGAATCGGATTTCTATGGCACCGGCAAAGTGCCCTGGAATGGGACATTCGTTTTAGACCATCACTGGCATCTGGAAGCGGTGCCGGACGCTGTCTATTGTGGAAAAAGCGGCGGTTAGTATCGCGGTATTGGGGATATTTAAACAAGGGGAGTAAATGAGGAAATATCAAAAGAAGTCTTCGCTCGCGATTGTCTTTTGTTGTGTCGGTTTTCTTTTGGTCACGGTGCCAGCCTATGGATACGCTGATCCCAATACGGTCGGCTTGCTTTCGCAAGTGCTTACTCCTCTCCTGATCACAGGTGCAGCCTGCGTCACTTTTCTCAGGAAGAGCATCGGAAACGCCTTCTCCGGGCTATGGCAGCGCCTGCGCCGACGAAACGATGACTGATTCTGGTTGCCGTTCTACGTTTGCATCGCTCTGGTTCCGGCTGATCAGCCTGGGCATTGTCGGCTTTGTTTTTGCCGAAGCGCTGTTCCTTGCTAAAGCAAGAATTCAGGGTTGGACGTTCTACCTGACCACGTCAGAGATTGCTTTTGAAATCGCGGTGCGTCTGATTTTCGCAGCACTCGCCGGTATTATTCTGGGCACAATATTGACTGTCGTCGTTGCGCCATTCATCAACTGGTCTCGGATTCGCGTAGCTGAGTGGGCCACGAACATCTTTGTGGTTGTGGTGTTATTCCTCGATTCCAGATTCGCTCTGGGTCTTATGATTCAGGGGCGAGGTCGTGGGCCGCGATTTACGCTCGCTGTGCTGGTCGTTCATTTCCTCGTCTTCGTGGTAGCGCTTTGCATACCTCGCATACGAAAAGAACTGCTGGGCAGCCTCGACATTTTTCTTGGCAAAAAAACAACTCGAGCAATCGCCGTCGCAACCGTTGCAGCTGCGGTCGTGCTCGCAGCGACAGAGCTTGTGTTTGCGAGATCAACACATACAGTGCGGGCGGCAAGTATCTCGCAACACCCGAAGACTAACGTGCTGCTTGTCACTTTCGACGCTTTCACCGCAGAGGAGATGTCGCTCTATGGGTACAAGCAGCCGACCACGCCCAATCTAGACGCCTTCGCACGACAGAGCACCGTGTTCACCAACTTCTATTCGGGTTCCACTTCTACGACCCCATGCATCGGAGTGATGTTGACCGGAGCGTATCCATCGGAAAGTCACGTCTATGGACTTGCCGGCGAAGTGCCTGAAGCGCGAGCAGAGAAGAGTCTGCCCGGAACGATGCGCGCGGCTGGCTATGCCACAGGAGCTTTTCCTACGAACCCGTGGGCATATTATCTGGCCAAGAGCTTCAAAAATGGGTTCGAGGTCCTGCCCGAGCCGGCCTTTCATCCCGGCGGACTACAACGGTTGTGGGAAATAACCCGGCCACTTCATCAGGATTCCAGAATCGGCAGCCGCATTGTTGAATATTTCGACCTCGAGATCGTTTGGGACAGTCTGCAGGGCATCGAGGAAAGTCCGTCATTTCGGTTCCGTCCTGACGCGAGTTTCGAACACGCGAAGCAAGTGCTCGATCAATTGCCCGATGGATTCTTCCTGTGGGTGCACGTGTTGGCGCCGCATCATCCATATCTTCCTGATCCGCCCGACCAGGGTCGGTACATACCCGAAGCGGAATTACAGAATTGGGTGCAAGAACCGTGGGAACACTGGAAGCCGCATTACGAACCTGAGATACAAGGTCAGGTGGATCGTCACCGGCTTGCTTACGACGAGTACGTCCTCAGCACCGACCGCGCTTTCGGTAAATTCATCAGCACACTCGAAACGAGCGGCAGGCTACAAAATACGACTGTCATCGTGTCCGCTGATCACGGCGAGAGTTTCGAAGGCGGCGTATATCAGCATCAGACCCCGTATCTGACCCGGCCCGTCATCCACGTTCCCCTGATTATTAAAACGCCAGGCCAGCAGACTGGCCGCACAGTCGCCTATACCGCAGACCAAACCGCACTCGCACCCACCATTCTCGACCTTGCGGGCCAATCTAAACCGGACTGGATGCGGGGTGAATCACTAGCACCGTGGCTCACCAGTCAAGATTCCGGAGCCGGTAAGGGTATGGCTTTCACGCAATATCTGGAAAGGAACAGCGTCTTTAAACCTCTTCATCGCGGCAGCATCGGTGTGATTGATGCCGAGTACCAATATGTGTTTTATCTGGACAGCCAGAAAGGTGCACTCCGGCCTTTGAAGCAGGCGCAAAACTGGAACCTGGATGTTTCCGCTGAACATCCAGAGCAGGTAGCAAGTCTTCGTGCTGCCCTCCATTCCAAATTTCCGAAAGTGGTGCCAGAGAAGTGAACGGGCGACAGCTCCTCGCTATCGGGATGGGGGTGCTCGGCATCGCCGCAGCTCTGGTGCTTGCCCGGCACGGTAAACCAGCTCATGACCGAACGCCAACGCTAAGTGACCGCACCCTCGTGGAATTCACTGCGCTCGAACCCATTGACGCGCACACCCACGTCTTTAGGGGCTCTCCCGCGTTCACGGGAATGCTCGATCACTTGCACATGCATGTTCTGGATATCTTGTATGTGGACGATTCCGATTCTTATCTCAAATCGATGGAGCAGCAAAGAAAAGACGCATTTAGTTTCGTTGAATCGAACTCCGGACACGCACAGCTCTGCACAACTTTCGATCCCTTTCTTCTTAAGGACCCGAATTTTTCCAAAAATGCCATCTCCGGTATAAATAACGACTTCGCACACGGCGCGGTTGCGGCAAAAATCTGGAAGAACGTAGGAATGGAAATTATGGATGCCTCGGGGAAGTACGTCACGCCTGAGGAGCCGCGATTTGAGGACATTTACCGCGATATCGCCGCCCATAACAAAACTCTGATCCTTCATGTTGCCGATCCGGATGAAGCTTGGGGCATCCCGAGTCCGTGGGGATTTATTTCAAAGTACTACGACGCGAATCCGCAATGGAATATGACCACGAAACGGGGCGCCCCTTCGAAAAAGGACATCCTCGAAGCCACCGACCGGGTGCTGGTAAGGCATCCTGATCTTCGCGTCATAGGGGCGCGTTTTGGCAGCCTTGAAGACCACCTGGATGAACTGTCTCCCCGGCTGGATCGGTACCCAAACTTCGCAGTCGATACCGCCGCCCGAGTGCGGAGAATGGTGTATCAGCCTCGGGATCAGGTACGAGCCTTTTTCCTGAAGTACCAGGATCGGATCATCTATGGCACCGATCTTCACCTGTTTCCGGCGGCAGATGAGAGTTCTGCCCCTTCGACATGGGAAAACCAGTACTCTCTCGATTGGCGTTATTTTGCAACCGATGACACTTTTGCATACCAGGGACATCAGGCCCAAGGGCTGAAATTACCGCCGGAAGTGCTGAAAAAGCTCTACCACGACAATGCCATTCGCTGGATTCCGGGTTTGGAGAACCACTTGCACTGAAGGAGTTAGCTGGGTCTTCTTGTTAGTAAAAAATCGCGGTTCGGGTCCGCCGAGTTCCGGGCGCGATGGTACAATTTTTCCACATTTGTGGCAGTGAGTCGCAGTTTTCCATTCGGAGTAGGTTCATGAAGCCTTACCAGAAATTTCCGATCGCGCTGGCGTTCGCCTGTTCGTGCTTTGTTCTTGTCCCGATTCCTGCCCATGCTTACGCGGACCCCAACACTGTAGGCCTTCTTTCTCAAGTCTTAACTCCGTTGCTGATCACGGCAGGGGCCTGCGCAACGTTTCTCAGGAAGGGTATCGGTACCGCTTTCGCAGGAATATGGCAGCGTTTGCGTCGGCGAGGCGATGCATAGCAACTCCGTGTTTCGTTCCTCCCTCGTATCACTCTGGTTCCGGCTCGTTAGCTTAGGAATTGTCGGGCTAGTATTCGCCGAAGGGCTGGTCCTCGCGCCGGGCAAAGTCCAAGGCTGGACTTTCTATCTCACAACATGGGAAGTGATTTTTGAAGTCATGGTGCGGGTGGTTTGCGCGGCGTTGGTCGGCATCATTCTGGGAACCGTCTTTATAGCTGTTGCTCTACCTTTTCTTCGATATTTCAGCGCGTCTCAGGATCGAGTTGTGCAGTGGACCACAAACACTGGCGTAGTTCTGGTTTTATTCGCGGACAGCAGATTCGCATTGACTACCCTGATCAAATGGTCCCAGCACGGTTCAAGGTTTATGACTGCGCTGTTGATGCTCCATTTTCTCGCCTTTGTAGTCGCACTTTGTATTGCCCGCGCACGACGAGAACTGCTAGCCAGCCTTGATGGTTTTCTTGGTGCCAAAGCCGCACGGGCCATGGTAGTTGCAACGCTTGCGGCTGTGATTGCGCTGGAAGTCACGGAATTCGCATTTGCCCATACGGGTGGTGGGGTGAAGGCAGCGCAGATTTCACAGCGCCCGAAGTCCAACGTGTTACTGATCAGCTTCGACGCCCTCAGCGCCGAAGAGATGTCTATGTACGGCTACAAGCTTCCGACAACGCCGAATCTCGACGCTTTCGCCCGCAACAGCACCGTATTTACCAACTTCTACTCCGTCGAGACATTCACGACGCCGAGCATTGCCACCATGTTGACTGGACGCTATCCTTCGGAAACTCGGGTTTTTCAGCTTCAAGGCACCGTGCAAGGCGAACGCACACAAACACTGCCCAGTCTGATGCATGATGCGGGATATGGCACCGGCGCTTTCCTCACCAATCCCTTTGCGCATTACCTCGTCAGTAACCCAGACAATGGCTTTGATATTTTGCCGGAGCCGGCATTCCAATCTGGAGCGCTGCAGCACTTGTGGGATTGGACCAGACCGCTGCATCAGAATTCGGGGGTTGGCAGCCGCGTCGCCGAATACATTGATCTCGAGAGCGATTGGAACGGATTCCGCAATTTGCCCGGAAACCTCTCGATGCGCTTCCGCCCGGACGCCAGCTTCGAAGGTGCCAGGAAAGTTGTAGACCAACTGCCTGACGGATTCTTTTTATGGGTCCACGTTATAACACCGCACCATCCGTATCTGCCCGACCCCGAAGACCGCGGACGTTTTCTTTCCGAAGCCGAAGGCCGCAAATTCGCAGAGAACTCCGAACTCCAATGGGTGCCGCACTATAATCCGGATCAACAGGCCCAAGTTGACCGTCGCCGTCTGCTTTACGACGAGTTCCTGTTAAGCGCTGATCGCGGCAAGTTGAGCAACACAAGCGTAATTGTGTCCGCGGACCACGGCGAAAGCTTTGAGGGCGGAATCTTTCGTCATGAGAGTCCATATCTCACCAGACCGACGATTCACATTCCTCTCATCATCCGGACCCCTGGCCAGCAGCAAGCTCGCACGGTCGCTTTCACAGCGGACCAGACTGCGCTTGCGCCTACGATTCTGGATCTCGCAGGTCAATCCAAGCCGGGCTGGATGGATGGTCAATCACTCGCGCCCTGGCTTAGCAGGGAAAGCACCGATGCGGGCAAAGGGATGGCGTTCGCTCAGTTCTTAGAAAAGAACAGCATTTTCAAACCTCTGACACATGGGACTGTGGGTGTTATTGACGGTCAGTACCAATTCGTTCTGGATCTCGATACTAAAAAAGGAACGCTGCGCCCACTGAACGAATCGCAAATCTGGAATGCTGATCGCTCGGCTGAAAATCCGGCGAAGGCCCAAGAATTACTCAAAGCCATCTATACCCGATTTCCGAAATTGAGACACGAAGCGAAATGAGCCGACTCTACCTCAACTTA
>QHZV01000182.1:7301-12392 GCA_003224785.1 Acidobacteriota bacterium | reverse complement strand
GGGACGAACGCAAACAGCACATTCTCCAACGTCGCCAGCAACCTGCAGTAGCTCTCGCCTTTTGGCTGTTTAATCGGGCTGCTTAATCGGGCTGCTTAATCAATCCTGGCCAGCTGAACTGTTTCCGTGCTAATGACCTTCAGCTTAGGCTCGCGCTCGGCAGAAGCCAGCAACTCACGCATCAACTGGTCATCGGTTTCCGCAGCCTTCTCGATCTGGACTGGGAAGCGTACTGTCGCCTCAATTCCTGACGATGTGTAGTGCAGGCGAATCCTGCTTCCGAGATCGGCGGAAGAAACCGGGCTCAAGTTCATCTCCATCAGGCGTCGCTGCGCGTCCATGTCTCCCTTGTGCTTTGCCAAAACGGATTCGACAGCTTGCGTAATTCGCTCGCGCGCAATGTGGTAATCGGTGTCGGCGGCAAGGGTCACTTTTAGCTCATGCCATCCGAAACTTGTGCCGGGAATTTGCTTAAAGACTCCGGCTGTCGGCTGGAAAACGATGGAATTGGAAAACGCGACAACTCTTCCGCTAGGCTGATTTCCGCCGGGTCCGCCTAACTCCATCAGATGAATGCGTACCAGCCCGATCTCGACAACTTCTCCGGTCACACCTGAAATCTGTACGCGATCACCAACCCGCAATCCATACTTGCCGATCAGAAAGAAGTATCCAACGATGGAAACGATTACGTTCTGCAGCGCGACCGCTACTCCTGCGGTCAGTAGGCCTGCGAAAGTTACAGCGGATCCGAGCTGCGATGCGAAAGCAAGAATGATGATGATGACAATCGCGACCCAGATCACAATCCGGCGCAGCAACAGAAACTGATATCTGCGTCGGCCATCATGAACGTAGCGGAACGTGGCTCGCCGCCAGACTTCTCCCAATATAATGACGAGCCCGATCAGGACCGCAAGCACGGCCAGTTTGAGCAGGAGTTGGCGCAGATGATCGTGGAGTTCGTCGCGGACGGACTCTTTCCAATTTCTAAGCGTGGCCTGGTACATCTCGAGCAGCAGATTGATCTTGCTCAACGGAAGCAGCTGCGCTGAGGTTTGCCTGAACTCAGCCGCTAGGGCATCCAATTGCTGTTTTTGTTGTGCCAGCGCGGCGGGCCCGCTGTTATCGGCGGCAGCAGCCAGCTCATCGCCTCGGCGGATCAGGTTTCGTAAGTTTTGTATCAAGGGATCGCGAATTTTTGCGGCGGCTGCGGCCAGATCCTCACTGGCCGAAAGCTCATCGTTTAACGTGTGCAGCTTGCCCGAAAGCTGTATGAGGCCACCGGCCAGCTCCCATATTCCAGATGGCGCGTTTGTTGCACCGCTTACGAGTGCTCCCGAGGAATAGGATTGGCGCGCGAGTTCGTCCTGGTTGCTTGACCGGCTCAATTCAGCGGGCACTGAGCGCGCCATCTCTTCAATTTGCGCGCGCATGCCCATGCTCCCGCCACTATTGCTGGAACTCACAAACTCGCTCATGCTCTGGAGTGCGTCCCTGCGGGCCTGTAGTAAACCGATTTCGCTTTGGACTTCGGCGATTTGTGACTCAATAATTGATTTCTTAGCTGCGGGTGTGCGATCGAGCTTTTGACGCAGCCCCTGTAGCTCGGCTTGCGTATCTTGCAATTGCTTTTCAACTTGCTGGGTGGCTTGAAGCAGCCGCTGAGAACGCGCTGAACTATCATCCGATGACGGTGGCGGAGTTGCCGGCTGCTTTGCCTGAAGTTGTGCCTGGCCTCGGGCATATTCAAATGCGAGCCGTACTACCTGATCTGAAATATGGAGGTCCTCCTGCGCAAAGCTCAGGTCGGTGGGCCGGCTAGCAATCTTTCCCTCGGCCTCAAGTTGCCGGTGCCAGGAGATGGTGCGACTCAAAAATTGGATCACTTGCACCGGGTCCTGCGCGATTGAGGCTGCAGCATGGCTCTGCCCGGCGCCGGGAGCACCCTGCTGCGCGGCGAGTATCGGCACCAGGCACAATAAGAACGCTAATTTGAAGCCCCGCAAAGATGTTCGCCCCATGCGACTTCTCAGAAGGAGTTGCCGTTAGCACTCCGGGATCAAGACAATTCCGTAGCAGTTAACGACCATACATTTATCCAGTGTTAACACAAATGTAAACAGGATTCGGATTGAATAAAGATGGCTACGAAGCCCTCGCTCTCAATGAAATCAGTTCGGCGAGCCTGTACGGATGGTGTTCCATGTCACAAAACGGTTCTGTCGCAAGGAAAGAAGATCCCCCACAGGGGGATGGCCTGTTAGATCTGACCACACGCGCTTACGGTGTGGCGATCTCGGCCGCCCACAGCGCTGCTGATCTGGTTCTTGGAGCGAGTTCCGCCCTGGCACGAATCGTGGCGAACGAGCGTGAGTTAGATGAACTCGACCGGGAATTCGACGAGCGAGTGGCAGAGGAACTCGCCCATAGCTCGGTTGATCAGGTCCGCGAGAAACTTGCCTGCCTGAAGTGCATGATTGACCTGGAACGGATTGGTGATTTGTTGCTTTCGTTTGCCACGCGCGCGGAGACGGTCCATTCCCGGCTCGATATGCGAGACTTGCGCGATTTGGGAGACATGCTTTCGGTGTTGGCCAAGATGCTGGCCGATACGCAAACGGCGTTTTCCGGCCGCGATCATGCTTTAGCACTACAGGTGCTGCGTGCGGACCGCGAGGTGGATCGGCTTCACAATCTGGTCGTAATGCGCCATCTGGAGCCTGAAATGACCTTCGGTGGGCCTGACAGCATCCATGTGATCACGATGGCCCAGGCCATCGAACGGGCCGCAGACCACGTAAAGAATACCGCCGAGGAGGTGTGCCACATGGTGAGCGGCCATACCGTCCGGCACCTGCTCCGGATGCAGGAAAAATCTTCCGAGCAGCTCTACCCTGGAGCATCTGCGTCGCCAACACCTCACCGCCAGGATCCCAAGCGAATAGTTAATTTAGCCAACTGTTAATTTCTGGTTCATCGTCCTTTAACCATCCGGGCTTTTTAATCTAGTCAATCAAACTTAGGTAACACAATCTCAAAGGAGAGACATCTTGAGAAAGCTCTACCCAGTTTTCGCGTTGCTCCTGCTGGTTCTGCCAACGGCAGCGCAAACCAAACTCAACGGTGCGGGCGCCACCTTTCCGTATCCGATCTATTCCAAGTGGTTCAACCAGTATCACCAGGAGCATCCGGAGATCGAGATCAACTATCAGTCGATCGGCAGTGGCGGCGGAATTCGTCAGGTCACAGCCGGCACGGTTGATTTTGGCGCAAGCGACGGACCCATGTCAGATCAGCAGCTGGCCGATGCCAAGAAGAAAATCATTCACTTGCCCACGGTGCTGGGAGCAGTCGTTCCCGCGTACAACATTCCTGGGTTCAAAGGCGAGCTGAAGTTCACCCCCGAAGTCATCGCCGGAATCTACCTCGGAAAAATCACGACGTGGAATGATCCGGCTATCGCCAAAGCGAACCCGGGCGTTTCGCTGCCTGGTCAGTCCATCATTGTTGTGCATCGCTCGGATGGCAGCGGGACGACTTACATTTTCACCGACTACCTGTCGAAGGTCAGCAATGAATGGCGTGACTCGGTGGGAAAAAACACTTCAGTGAAGTGGCCGACTGGACTAGGGGCCAAAGGCAATGAGGGCGTGGCGGGAATGGTACGTCAGATGGATGGCGCGTTCGGCTACGTTGAGCTGATTTATGCGGTCCAGAACAACATTACTTTCGGATCGGTGAAAAACGCAGCGGGAGTTTTCGTGAAAGCCAGTCTTGATTCCACCACTGCAGCTGCAGCGTCGATGAAAGCGATGCCTGCTGATTTTCGGGTATCGATAACCAACGCCCCGGGCAAGGATGCCTACCCGATAGCCAGCTTCACATGGCTGCTGGTTCCGGCCGATTGGAAGGATAAAACCAAAGAAAAGGTAATCGTAGATTTCCTGAGCTGGATGTTGGAACAAGGCCAAACCATGACCGCCGATCTGAATTATGCGCCACTTCCCGACTCTGTGAAACAGAAAGAGCGCGAGGCGATCAAGGCGATCCACTAAATTCGCAATTCAGTTCGGTTGCTTACATCAGTAGAACGCGATGACCAGGTAGTCGCGCAGAAAATTCCACAACGGAGATGAAATGAAAGCACTACTAACGTGGTTGACGATAGGTGTCCTCGCAGGCAGCCTTATGGCGCAGACCTCGACGACAGGAACGACTAGCAAGAAGCGAGCCCGGAAGGCGGCAGCTCCTCCTCCGCCGCCCGCGGTAACGGTTGACGACCTAAATGCGCTGAAGTCTTCGCTGGCGCAACAACAACAACAGATCCAGGATCTGCAGGGCAAAATGGCCGAGCGCGATGCAACCCTGCAACAGACACAGCAGCAACTGCAACAGGCGCAAAGTCAATTGCAGGATGCACAGAGCAAAGCCAGCTCGGCTGCCAGCTCAGCAACCCAGACTTCGGATTCGGTCACCAAGCTGCAGTCTGACGTTGCAGACATTCGCCTCAACACCACGAACCTGGCTGCCAGCGCTCAGGACGATCAGAAGAAAGTGTCGGCACTCTCTTCGGCGTTCGGCAAATTCCGGTTTGCGGGCGATGTGCGAGTGCGCGGCGAAAGTTTCATGCAGGATGCAACTCAGGACCGCAACCGAGGCCGCATTCGCGTGCGCTTTGGCTTGGAAGGCCAGCTGAACCAGGATTTCGTCGGCGGATTTGCGATTGCAACTGGAAGCCAGGGCGATCCCACAACAACTAATGAAACCCTGACCAACGCTTTCGATCGCAAGACGATCGCTTTGGACAAGGGTTACATTACTTATAGTCCCACGGCACACCCATGGTTCTCAGCCACCGGCGGCAAGTTCGCCTACTTGTGGCAGCGGACCTCGGTTACAGGCGATCCTGATTTGAACCCCGAAGGATTCGATCAGAAGCTGTCCTTCGATATTAAGCACGGAGTATTCAAGAACGTAACCGTCCAGGCGATCGAGTTGCTCTACAACGAAGCTTCATCGGGCCAAGATTCCTATGTTCTGGGCGCGCAAGGACAGACTAAGTGGGAAGCCGGACCATGGACGGCAACG
>QHZV01000182.1:0-7224 GCA_003224785.1 Acidobacteriota bacterium | reverse complement strand
ACATCCGGCGAAGGTCCGGGCTGCGCTACTGGCGGCAACGGCTTCTTCCCGAAGTTTCCCAATTGCATCTTCGCCCCGAACGGTATGACCAATGCAATCAGCTTCGATGCAGCCGGCAAACCGCATTTCTACTCCGGCTTCGACGAGCTTGATTTCATCCTCAACAACACCATCAAGACTGGAGTAGCCCGGTTTCCAGTGAACCTGCTGCTCGAGTTTGAAGACAACCTCGACGCTGCCGCGCACCCGCTGTCGAATGCGGCTGTCTCGGGGAACTCAGCACTCAGCTTCCCGGTGTTGACAAACCTTAAAAGCCAAAACAAAGAATACGGCTTTGATTTGAGCGTAGGACAAACCAAGAACAAGAATGACGTGCAGTTCGGATATTCCTGGTACCGTCAGGAACAAGATTCCGTGCTGGCATCCATCGCTGAAAGCGATCAGCGTGCGCCTACGAACATCTTGCAAAACAAGGTTTACGCGGGCTGGAAGCTGAGGCCGAATACAGTCGCCCAATTTACCTGGTGGTACGGACGCGTATTGAATTCCAATCTGGAGAACAATGCGGCGAAAGTGGCGGGTGTGCAGGAACCATGGTTGACGCGTATGCAGTACGACCTGGTTTACACGTTCTAATTTGTGATCAATCAACGAGACCGGCGGCAGGAACTGCCGCCGGGTCTCATTCATCATCCTTTAACAAACGCGCTGTTAACGTTGCAGTAAGTAATTGGCGAGCTGCCGCTCGATATAGATCGGGAAAATGGGAGCACCGAGCTCATGGGAGCCGCACCTGAAAGACCTGTCTCAAGTCCAGAACGCGGGCATGCCTTGGGCCCGAAGGCTTCGAAATCAATGTGCTCATCCGAATCGCCTAAATTTTCTCTCGTGACAACCTCACAGAAAGCGCCGGCCTGGACTCGCTCGCTCTTTAACCTGGATACTGGATTTAAAGTGTTGATGCTGATAGCTGGGCTGGCAGAAGTTCGGCTTTCATTTCTTTACCGGCAACGCGTGGGACCCGGTCTCCGGCGAATTTGGCGCGATGCCGTTCATATATGGAACGCTGGTTTCGTCCGCGCTAGCGCTGATTATCGCAGTCCCGCTTGCAGTAGCGGTCGCGGTTTTTGTCACGGAAATGTGCCCCCAGCCGCTTCGGAAGCCAATTTCATTTGCCACCGAGCTTTTGGCCGCGATCCCGAGCATCATTTACGGCGTGTGGGCGATGTTCATCCTGGTGCCGCTGTTGCGCGTGCATGTGGCGCCATTACTGATGAAATATTTCTCGTGGTCTGGGCTATTCACCGGGCCTATGTACGGCTACAGCATGCTAGCCGCGGGCGTGGTGGTTGCGATCATGATTATTCCGATCATCTCTTCCATCAGCCGCGAGGTCTTGGCAGTCGTGCCGCAACACCAGCGCGAAGCTGCCTTGGCATTGGGCGCAACCCGCTGGGAAATGATCAGGATGGGAGTTTTGCGAAACGCCCGTCCCGGAATAGTTGGCGCTGTGATTCTGGGCCTCGGCCGTGCGTTGGGTGAAACCATGGCAGTCACACTGGTGATCGGGAACAGCCCGCAGATTGCCAAATCTCTGCTGGCTCCCGGCTACTCGATGGCGGCAGTTATTGCGAACGAGTTCAACGAAGCCACTGATGACTTATATCGGAGTGCGCTAATCGAGATCGGGCTTGCTCTGTTTATCGTGACTATCATTGTCAACATTCTCGCGAGCCTAATGGTTTGGAGCGTGACGCGAGGGGTTCCTGCGGGGGCACGTGGCCAATAACGGATTTACTAAATTTCGCCGTCGTGCGACGGACCACGCAGCCACAGTGATTGCCGCGGGCTTATCTGCGCTGGTGGTCGGCACATTATTCGCTATCTTTACGTATCTTGTGATTAAGGGAGCGTCGTCGCTCAACTGGACCTTTCTCACGCAGACTCCAAAGCCGGTTGGCGAAGCCGGTGGGGGCATGGCCAATTGCTTGTTCGGTTCGGTGTTAATTCTGCTGATTGCCAGTGCGCTCGGTCTGCCGGTTGGAATTGGCGCCGGAATCTATCTGGCCGAGTACGGACATAATCGGCTGGGGCAATTGATTCGTTTCACCGCGGACGTATTGAATGGCGTGCCATCGATCGTAATTGGTCTTGTGGCCTATGGTCTGGTCGTGGTTACGCAAGGTCACTTCTCAGCTTTTTCTGGAGGCGTTGCACTGGCCATTATGATGGTGCCCATCTTGACCAGAAACACCGAAGAGATGCTGCGTCTCGTCCCGCAATCGGTGCGCGAAGCTGCGTTCGGACTAGGTATCCCGCAATGGCGAACAACTATCTCAATCACCTTGGCGACCGCGCGCGCCGGAATTATCACAGGTATCATGCTGGCATTTGCGCGTGTGGCAGGCGAAACGGCGCCTCTGCTGTTTACCGCGCTGGGGAACACATTTTGGAGTTTCAGCCCTAACCAGCCGATTGCCGCTTTGCCGTTACAGATTTACGTGTACGCGAATTCTCCGTACGAAGAGTGGCACAGGCAGGCCTGGGCCGGAGCGTTGCTCCTTATTATCATGATCGTAGGAACGACTGCTGTTGTGCGGTTCGTATTCTTGCGGCGTATGCTGGGGGCACGTTAAACATGGCTACAGCAGTTGAAGTTCGGGACCTGAAGGCGTGGTTCGGAAAGACCGAGGCGCTGCACGGCATCAACATTGCAGTGGAATCGAAGCACGCCACTGCGGTGATCGGCCCATCTGGCTGCGGAAAGTCTACGTTCGTGCGTTGTCTGAATCGCATGCACGAAACAGTTCCGGAAGCCAAAGCCGAAGGCCAGGTAAAAATCGGCGGCATGGATATTTACGATGTTCCAGCGGTGGACGTCCGCCGCAAAGTAGGAATGGTTTTCCAAAAGCCGAATCCATTTCCCTCTATGTCTATCTATGACAATGTTGCCGCCGGGCTGAAGCTGAACGGAACTCGTAACCGGAAAACGCTCGATGAAGTCGTGGAACATTCTTTGCGTCAAGCTGCGCTTTGGGACGAAGTGAAGGACGTTCTGAAGAAGAAGTCGGGGGCGAGCCTTTCCGGAGGTCAGCAGCAGCGACTGTGCATCGCGCGGGCACTAGCAGTGGATCCGGAAGTCATGCTGATGGATGAACCGGCATCCGCGCTTGACCCGATTTCGACGGCGAAAATTGAAGATCTTATCTTTGAGTTAAAGCAACGGCTGACCATCGTGATTGTTACGCATAACATGCAGCAAGCATCGCGTGTGGCCGAATACACCGGATTCTTTTTGATGGGCCACCTGGTCGAGTTCGATCGAACAGAAAAGATTTTTACCAACCCATCGGATAAAAGGACGGAAGATTACATTACGGGAAGGTTCGGATGACACGCATTCGTTTCCATCAGGAACTCGACGATCTCAAGCATAGGATTTTGGCTATGGCGGGCATGGCTGAGCAAGCCATAGATCTCTCCGTGCAGGCATACTCCCAGCGCGATCCCGCTTTGTGCCAGCGCGTGCTGAACAACGAGGGCGCCATTAACCGTGCCGAGCGCGAAGTGGACGAGTTTGCTATCGATCTGCTCGCAATGCAGCAGCCAATGGCGATTGACCTGCGTTTCATTCTTGCCGTTATCAAGATCAATGCCGATCTGGAGCGGGTGGGCGATCAGGCGGTCAACATCGCGCAAAGGGTGCTGAACATGATCGAGTTGCCGGCTTCTGAGCTGCCGGTGGACATTCCGGTCATGGCAACCAAGGTTCGTGCCATGGTGCGCGACGCGTTGCGGTCATTCATTGAAGGCGACACGGAACTCGCGCGGCACGTGCTTGAAGGCGATGACGAAATTGACCGAATGAATCACGAAGCTTTCGCTACTCTCTCGAAGTACATGCAAGATCATCCTGAAGGCGCGGTGCAGGCATTGGACGCGCTTTCTGTGGCGCGAAATCTGGAACGCGTGGCCGACCATGCCACTAACATTTCAGAGGACGTCATCTTCTGGGTGCGCGGCGCCGACGTGCGACATGGCGCCGGCCAGACTCTTGCCGGGAGCTGACACAAGGAATGCCCCAGCCTTTGAATCCCACAATTTTCATCCTGGAAGACGATCCCGATATCGCTGGTCTGCTGAAGCATCATCTTCAGCCGGCGGGCTACGGCGTTTCATGGTTTCCAACCAGCGCCGGGCTTCTCGACGAGATGCATGCGCGACGTCCGGCACTGGTTATTCTCGACATTATGGTGCCGGGGAACAGCGGACTGGACGTTGCCAAATCGATTCGCAACAACTCGGCGCTGGCGAGCATTCCAATTGTGTTCGTCACCGCCAGGACCGCAGAGTCCGATCGCCTGCGTGGTTTTGAGATTGGCGCGGACGACTACATCACCAAGCCGTTTAGTCCGAAAGAAGTGGTTGCACGCGTGCGCGCCGTTCTACGCAGATTCGACCAGCCGCTGAAAAAAGAAAAGGTCAGTGCCGGCGATATCGTGATTGACACTGCCGCCATGCGGCTTACCTCGCGCACTGAACCGGTGGTGACCACTGCGACCGAATTCCGCCTCATTGAGTTTCTCGCCTCCCACCCCGGGCGAGTTTTTACGCGCAAGAGCCTGCTGGACGCAGTGTGGCACGACACTGCCTTTGTCACCCCCCGCATCGTGGACGTGTATATTCGTCGTTTACGCGAGAAAATAGAACGTGATCCGGAAAAGCCGCGGCACATTCACACTGTGCGCGGGGCCGGATATATGTTCGAGGTGCGGAAGTGAATCAGCTCTGAACATTCAGCGACGAGCTTGCGCGCTTTGGCGATTGCTCAAGGCTCACAGCTCATCGGCCGCTAGAACCTGAAAATCTCGTAGCAGGATACCCATTGCGCAAGCGCATCTTTCTAAAGCTACTTTTTCTGATTGTGGTGGTGGTCGGCGTCTCGACCGCCGCGCTTGATCTGTTGGTGCGCCGCAGCTGGGAAGCGTCGCTTCTCTCTCAACTCCACCAAGGTCTTCAGGACAAAGTACAGATGTTCGCCGCCCGTGCTGATCGCGAGGCGGGCACAATTCCTTTTCAACAACTTGTATCAGAAATCGGGAAGGCTGCGAGGGCGCGCGCCACCATCATTGACCGCTCCGGGAAGGTGCTGGCCGATTCCGAAGCGCAAGCCGAAGCCATGGAGAACCATGCGACGCGACCAGAGTTCATCGCTGCGTTTAGCGGCAAGACAGGAAGCGATACCAGGACGAGCCACACTCTCGGTATTCAGTTCAGTTATGTGGCAGCCCCGACTTCATTCGGTGCGGTCCGGCTGGCGTATCCGCTGTCCTCGATTCGGGCGGACGTTCGCAAAGTCGAAAAAGAGCTATTGGAAGCGTCTGGAATTGCTTTTCTGGCTGGGCTTCTCGTCGCCCTTATCGGCGCAGAGAGTATTTCGAGAAGACTGCGGAGGATGGTTGTCTTCGCTCAGGAAATTGCGGATGGGAAATTGTCGGCGCGGCTGCCGGAGTCAGGCAGTGATGAGATCGCAGTTCTGGCTATGAGCCTCGACAAAACGGCCCGCCAATTGGAGAAGAACTTCCAGAATCTTGAAGGCAGCCGTCAGCAGCTGGAGACGCTGCTCAATAGCATGCACGATGCAGTCGTAGCAATTTCGCCGAAACAGGATATCGCATGGTTCAACGGCGCCATGAATCCGTTGGCGGCCGGCCGCATTGCCGTTGGTATCCCGCTAATTCGAGCAGTTCGCGACCCAGACCTTCTGCAGGTGGTTGCGGAGGTGCTTGAAAAGCGGATTGTAAAGAGCGCCACACTCTATTCCGTTTCACCCGGGCGGATTTTCGGCATGACTTCCGCTCCGCTGCCCGACGGTGGAGTGGTTTGCGTACTCCGCGACAGCACCGAAATTGCGCGGGTAGAGCGGACACGAAGAGATTTCATCGCTAACGTTTCGCATGAGCTGCGCACGCCTCTCACTTCCCTGCTTGGCTACACAGAAACGTTAATGGATGAGTCCGCCGACAGTAAGGCGCGGGAGTTTCTTGAAATTATTCGCCGCAACGCTCAACGGATGAGCCGCTTGACGGAAGACCTGCTGACGCTGGCGCGGGTGGAATCGGGTGAAGATCGCTTGCAGCCAGCTGCGGTTTCAGCGAATGAACTCCTCCGCGACGCTCAGACATCATTTAGCGAACTCGCTAAGGCTAAGGGCCTGACCATTGAGATCTCGCAAACGCCAGATGCCATGGTTTTCGCAGACCGCGACGCCATCCACCAGGTCTTTGCCAATCTGATTGACAATGCTCTGAAGTACGCCTCAGGCACAAAGAAGATTGAGATTGGCGCGACGGATCGGTTCGGGAGTCTTGAGTTTTATGTTCGCGACTTCGGCCAGGGAATTCCATCGGAGCATTTACCCCGCTTATTTGAACGCTTCTATCGTGTGGATAAAGCACGCTCACGAGAGGCAGGCGGCACCGGCCTGGGCCTGGCCATTGTGAAGCATATCGTTCTGAACCATGGGGGACAGGCGGGAGTAACAAGCGAACTCGGGCACGGATCCGTGTTTTGGTTCCGGATACCGCTGGCGGTCGTGGACTTGGAAATTGCGGAAGCCACCGCAAATCGCAAGTGAAAGGATTGCTAGTGAGCTGACTTAGCAGTATCGGTAACAGCTACTCACGAAATCTATTTTGTGGTGATGGACGCTTCTTTGCCGAAGTATTGTACGGTTTCTCTTTCACAAAGGTCACGTTAAACGTCCGACTCTCCAGCATTCCGGGAAACGATCCTTTCCTCTCGCTGATTGTCAGAGTATGTGTCGCATCATTCCAGTGAATCGGAATCGTTGCGTACTTCCCCTTCTCGTAATTGTAGGTGTCACCTTCGTCTTCGTAGAGCGTGAAGTCGCCATCGGCTCCGGGATAGACTCGCAGCTCGATCGGATCTGCCGGTTTCTGATTTGAATACTCCTCTTCCGGGCCAAGGGGAACGATTGACCCAGCACGCACGTACAGCGGCATGTGATCGAGCGGCGCTGGCGCATCCAGGAACCTTCCGCTGCTCCCCGCTATGTTGGTCGGCACGCCGGACCAGAAGTCATACCACTTTGCTTTTGGCAGATACAGATGGCGCGTAGTCGCGCCTGGCTCCGTCACAGGATTCACGAGCAACGCGGGGCCGAACATGAATTGATCCCCGATGTTTTGCGCATTCACGTCC
>QHZV01000181.1 GCA_003224785.1 Acidobacteriota bacterium | reverse complement strand
TGATGGTCACCGCCGAGGCGCGCGAGAAACAGGTGAAAGCCGCCGAAGCCGAACTGAAAGAAGAAACCGCCGAGATCGAAAAAGAAAAGAAGATCGCGCACGACCGTACTGCGCAAGATGAAAAAGAACTCGCGGAGTGGACCGCGAAACGCGATGGCGCACGGGGTGCGGTTGACCCCGATCTGTTGCGTCATTACGATCGCGTGCAGAAATTCCGCGGCTCGGGACTGGCCGAGGTCCTGGAGCAAAGATGTTCGGGATGCCAGGTGGCGCTGCGGCCGCAGACTTTCAACGAAGTCCGCAGTGGCAAGATGATTTACTGCGATTCCTGCCAGCGAATTCTTTACTACGATCCCTCGAAAGAAGCGCCGGCAACAGAGGCCGAGAAAAACCATCGCCGCCGCCATCATCCGAAAATTGACGCCAGCCAGGCTTGGTACTACCGCGGCGAGCATGGCGATGTCGGCGAAGTGTTCCTCAGCTTCTCGAACTCGGCCGGTTCCGCGACGCGCAGGGTTTATGACGCTGCTAGCGGACGCAAGCTGGGCGACACCGTCATTCGCGAGGGGGCATACCGTCAGGCCTTTCCCGAGGATCTTGCCGAGACCATTCGCCTGAATGGCAATTGGAGCGACGCCGAGCAAGATGACTGGCTGGATGAACTACCCACCGCTGTCCTCGATTCCCTGCAACGGGACTTAGCGTTGGCACGGGCTGAAGCGGCAAGTCATCACAAGAAGGAAACGGTGGGAACGCCGAGCAGCGTGGGGAGCTAATTGGCTGGGCGCGCCTTGGATGCCGGTCGCTTGTTTGTAACGCCTGACTGAACCTTCTCGCCGTCGCAACGTTCTTTGATACGCGACTCCAGTTTTTCCAATGCTTCTGCTGTGCTCAGGTTAAATGCGGTCGCGAATTTAGCGATCATTTCTTCAGTTGTGAGACTTGCTGTTGGCTGTGCTTTTAAGGTCGAGCCAGATTGGATCGGCGGCCCTGATGCGGTATGGCTGTCAATTTCGACGAACGTCTGACCGAGAACGCCAGCCGTTTCCAGTGAAACCGTGGAGTCATTCGGAATGTTCAGCTCATATCCCGTCTTCAGCGCCATCACTATTTCAACTGGCGCATCCTTCGATTCCGGTCTGACACGAACACTCGTGACCGACCCGAGATCAACCCCAGCTAGCCGCACCGCCGCCCCGGAACGCAACCCATTTGCGTCCGTGAAATAAGATTTGACGACCAGTTTGTGCGCGAGAGGCTTCCCAATTAGCAGCAGGGAGATAGCTAACAGTGCTAGTCCAATGACAGCGCCGGCTCGCAGGATATTCCATCTCATAATTTTGCCCTCATCGCCGTGGTGACCGAAGAATGACGAACAAGTCCGGTCATTATATGCGGAATATGCGGAGCCCGATGTCTTCCACGGGTGCTTCCAATATCCACTCTTCTGCCGGCGTAACATTCACTTCATGGGACAAGAACAATCTTCGTACCCGATCGTGACTATCTCGCGGCGCGGAGGTGAACGCATTCGTGCCGGGCACGTTTGGGTGTACCGGTCGGATGTGGTGGAAACCGCGAGTGCGGCGCCCGGTTCTGTTGTGCTCGTCCAAGAACAAGCGAATGCAACTTCCAACAGACCCGCGGACAGGGGTGTCCGCGCCACACAGATTTTATCGGACAAGCATGTTCGACCCAGACGGACCGTGCCTGCCCGTCCCGCACGCATCCTCGGCACGGCCTTATACAGCTCCGCTTCTGAAATTGCGCTGCGGATGATTTCGCGCGGGCCTGTCGAAGACATCCATCAGCTAGTGCGGGAGCGAATTCGGGCGGCGATTGCCTATCGCCAGGGCTTTGTGCGGGACACGAATGCCTATCGCGTGATCTTCAGCGAGGGGGATTTTCTGCCGGGACTGATCGTGGACCGCTACAACGACATTCTTTCCCTGCAAGTTCTCACCCAGGCGATGGACGCGGCGTCGCTTCGCGACATCTTCCTTGAGGAGCTGAAGCTCGCTTTTCAGCCAAGAGCGATTGTGGAGAGAGTCGATGCGAGGGTGAGGAAGTTGGAGCGGTTGGAAGAGAGGGAGAGTGGAGTGATTTGGGGCGAATTCACGGTCGAGACGACCGTCCCTACGCAAGCCGAGGAGAATGGAGCACCTCTGATACACACCCAACTTTCAACCGAGTTTCAGATGAACGGCGTGCGTTTTCGGTTTGACGCCCTAGGTGGACAGAAGACCGGAGCCTTCCTCGATCAGCGTGAAAACTATGCTGCCGCGGCTCAGTATGCGCGCGGCGAGACGCTCGATGTGTTCTGCTATCAAGGTGGCTTCGCGCTGCATCTTGCGGAACAGTCCGGGAAAGTCACCGGCGTTGACAGCTCGCGTCCAGCTCTCGAAATTGCGGAAAAGAACGCTGCCCTGAACGGACGGGAAATCGAATGGATCGAGGCCAACGCCTTCGACTTATTGCGAGACTATTCCGACGCCGGTAACAAGTACGACTGCATCGTGCTCGATCCGCCACCCTTTGCCAAATCGCGGCAGAATTTGCGAGCGCTTAAGATGCTGCGGCCGGGCGGAATCCTGGTCACTTGCTCATGCTCGTACCACGTGAGCGCGCCAGATTTCATGGAAATTGTTGCCGCCGCAGCCCTCGACTCGCACAGAATTGTCCGAGTTTTGGAAAACCGGGGCCAAGCGAAAGACCATCCGAGCGTGTTAGGAATCTCGGAAACAGCTTACTTGAAGTGCCTGATACTGGCTGTAAGTTAATAGAATTTAAGCAGATCCAGTGCTTGACAACAACTCGCTCACATTTTATGCTGTACTTGCGCTAAATCATAGCGCCCACGACGACCAGCCCAATTTTGATTAAGACTTCTCATACAGGAGGAACTGTCATGACCGTTCTTACTCGCTGGGATCCATTCCGCGAATTCACTACTTTGCAAGACCGCATGAACCGTTTGTTCCGTGATAATTACGGCGAAGGGCAGGAGGCGCTGTCAACTTCAACTTTCGCCCCGCCGGTTGATGTTTACGAGGACGAACACAACGTCACTTTGAAGATTGAAGTGCCGGGAATTGACGAGAAGGACATTGATGTCCGAATCGAGAACAATTTGCTGACCGTGCACGGCGAGCGCAAGTTCGAGCAGGAAGAAAAAGAGGAGAACTTCCGCCGCGTGGAGCGGCAGTATGGCAGTTTTACCCGCTCGTTCACGCTGCCGACCACAGTCAATGCGGATCAGGCACAGGCCCACTACGACAAGGGGATCCTGAAGATCCAGCTTGCCAAGAAGGCAGAGGCCAAGCCGAAGCAGATCAAAGTCAACGTAGGCAGCGAAAAGGCGCTTGAGGGGAAGGAAGTGAAGAGCGCCAGCCGCGCTGCGTAAATCGTCGGTCTGCAGGAAGCATCGAAAGGGAGGCGGCGAGAGCATGCGCCTCCCTTTATTCTTGACTCTTAGGTTTTAGCTGTCATCAACTCGACCCTCAAAAATTTGGATTGGCTAGAAGCTAAGGGCTAAAAGCTGATCTATAGGAGTTCACCATGCCCATTCGTTGGGACAAATTCACATTAAAAGCGCAAGAGGCGGTACAGCGCGGAAACGAACTCGCGTCGGAGCACGGCAATCCTGAGCTACTGCCGCTGCATTTCCTCGCGGCGTTGCTCGAGGACAAAGAAGGCATCGTGCAGCCTGTGCTGGAGAAGATCGGTATCGGACCGCAGGCTGTGCTGAATGAGATCTATGAAGCGATCGAGCGCTTGCCGAAGACTTCAGGCGCGGCGGCGCAGGCTTCGCTTTCCCAAGCTGCAAATCAGCTTCTGGATCAGGCCTTCAAAGAAGCCGATACGTTCAAAGACGAATACGTTTCGACAGAGCATCTGCTACTGGCTGCGACCCAACTCAAGCGCGATCCAGCTCAAGAGATTCTTGCGCAACACGGCGCAACTCACGACGCCATTCTGAAGGCACTCACCGCAGTTCGCGGATCTCAGCGCATTACCGATCAGAATCCCGAAGCCAAGTATCAGGCGCTGGAGCGCTATGCTCGCGATCTGACCGAGCAGGCCCGTCGTGGGAAACTCGATCCTGTAATTGGACGCGACGAGGAGATTCGCCGCGTAGTGCAAGTTTTGTCTCGCCGCACCAAAAACAACCCCGTTCTAATCGGCGAACCGGGCGTTGGCAAAACCGCCATCGTCGAAGGACTCGCACAAAGAATTATCTCGGGCGATGTCCCCGAGGTTCTGAGAAATAAGCGAGTAGTGGCTCTTGATCTTGGATCCATGCTGGCGGGAGCGAAGTATCGCGGCGAATTCGAAGATCGGCTGAAAGCGGTGCTTAAAGAGATTGAAAATTCGCAGGGACAAATCGTTCTGTTCATTGACGAGCTGCACACCCTTGTTGGCGCAGGTGCCGCTGAGGGCGCAATCGATGCCTGAAATAGCCTGAAGCCAGCCCTGGCTCGCGGCGAGCTACGCGCGATCGGCGCGACCACCCTTAATGAATATCGGAAGTACATTGAGAAGGATGCAGCGCTTGAACGCCGTTTCCAAATCGTGTTTGTCGGCGAACCGAATGTTGAAGACACCATTGCGATCTTGCGCGGGCTCAAAGAGCGCTACGAAGTGCACCACGGGGTGCGAATCAAGGATTCTGCAATCGTCGCGGCGGCAACGCTATCGCACCGCTACATTTCTGACCGTTTCCTCCCTGACAAGGCCATTGATCTGATTGACGAGGCTGCGGCGTCGTTGCGTATCCAGATCGACTCCATGCCAACGGAAATTGATCAGCTGGAGCGCCGCGAGACCCAATTGGAGATCGAAAAGCAGGCGTTAAAGAAAGAAAGCGATCCGAATTCAAAGGAACGTCTCGCGGGAGATGTCATCGCGAAATCGCGGCAGCTCAAGGAACGTATTGAGCAGCTCAAAATTGAGGAGCAGACGGAAGAGCGCAAGGGGAATTTGCAGCGCGTTGCTGAGATTAGGTATGGCCTGTTGCGACAGGCCGAAGCAGAGTTGGCCAAGGTAAATGCTCAGATGGACGGGCAGGCGGGCGAGGGCGCCCGCCCCACACGAGCAACTCCACGCATGCTCAAAGAAGAAGTTGATGAGGAAGATATTGCCAAGATCGTTTCCAAGTGGACCGGCATTCCTGTCTCGAAGATGCTTGAAGGCGAAGTGAAGAAGCTGGTCAATATGGAAGATCGGCTGCGCCAACGCGTGATTGGGCAGGATGCGGCGCTGGAGCGTGTCTCGAATGCGATTCGCCGGTCGCGGGCAGGGCTTAGCGATCCTAAGCGGCCAATTGGCTCATTTATTTTTCTAGGACCTACTGGCGTCGGAAAAACCGAGCTAGCGCGTGCGCTCGCCGACTTTCTCTTCGACGACGAGCATGCCATGGTTCGCATTGACATGTCCGAGTACATGGAGAAGCATGCGGTGGCGCGGCTGATTGGCGCGCCTCCGGGATATGTTGGCTATGAAGAAGGCGGGCAGCTCACGGAGCAGGTGCGTCGGCGTCCCTATGCGGTGGTGCTCTTCGATGAGATCGAGAAAGCGCATCCGGACGTGTTTAATGTGCTCCTGCAAATCATGGACGACGGCCGCATAACTGACGGCAAAGGACGTGCCGTAGATTTCAAGAACACGATCATCATTATGACGTCGAACCTGGGATCGGCTTACTTGCAAGCAGAAGCTGGCGCGATCGAGGCGTTGGGCAGCCGAGATGGATCCTGGTTTGACGAAGCTTCGCGGCAAGTGATGAATGCGTTGCATGCGCACTTCAAGCCGGAATTCCTCAATCGTGTGGACGACATCATCATCTTCAGCCCATTAGGCAAAGAACAATTAGTGAAGATCGTTGACCTCCGGCTCGAAGACGTGCGACGGCTATTGGCCGACCGTAAGATTTCGCTCGAACTGACTGACGCGGCGCGCGACCTGCTATTCGCGGAAGGTTACGATCCAAATTTTGGCGCGCGGCCTCTGAAGCGTGCCATCCAGAAACTGATTCAGGACCCGCTCGCGCTAAAGATCCTTGATGGCGAGGTGTTGCATGGCGACCACGTTGCGGTGGATGCGGACACTATGTCAGGCAAAGTGAAATTTACGGTCAGCGAGAGAGTGAGAGAGACCGTTAAGGCGTAACTCAACTTAGCGAAAATTCTCAGCGGTCGAGCTCTGCCACAGGTACCACACGATCACTACCCGAATCATCACCACGAATCCTGCGGTCAGCAGTCTCAGAGGTAGCTCGGCGGAGTCGGCCGAGAATTTGGGAATCAGCAATACGATTCCCGCCAGCGCCAGCATAATGGCCGCACGGCGTGCCAGGTTTTTGAGCCGAAGCAGTCCATAGCCGACAAGCAAGCCGATGCCCGCCACAACGAGGAACACGTACGGGCCGGAGATTTCGAGCCCATGAAGAAGCGGCGCGCCGAGCGAGAGCGAAATGCTTTCGGGAGAAGCAAGGCGAATCGAACCCAGGACGGCGAGATAGGCGGCTGCCAAAAAGAAGACAACTGCTATCGCCGTGACGCCGAGGGGACGCTCCACGTCAGAGTTTTAGCAGAATAGTGCTATGCAGGGAAATGCAAAGGGACAGCCGAGGGCGGCTGTCCCCTCAATTCTATTAAGTCTATTAAGCGGCTATGCCAAATCGAACAGCAAGATTTCCGATTCTTCGCGGGCCGAGACAATCAATCTCGGATCATCCGTTGCCGCACCGTCGCCTTGCTTCAACGATCTTCCATTCAGATCGACTGCGCCTTTTGCAACCTGCAGCCAGCCAAACCTGCCTTGGCCAAGCTCGTGTTCAACCTGCTGGCCGGGGCTGAGTAGAGAGACATACAGCTTCGCATCCTGATGGATCGTAACCGAGCCCTGATCACCATCCGGTGAAGCAATCAAAAGGAAACGACCGCGTTTTTCCTCCTCGGGGAAAGACTTCTGTTCATAGCCGGGTTGATGGCCGCTGCGGTCTGGCGTGATCCAGATTTGCAGAAGATGAACTGGGTCCTTGGTCGAAGGGTTGGCCTCGCTGTGGCGCACGCCGCTGCCCGCACTCATGCGCTGCCCGTCGCCAGGGTGAATGATCGAGCCATTACCCATGCTGTCCTTGTGAGCGAGAGCGCCCTTCAAAACGTAAGTGATGATTTCCATGTCGCGATGCGGATGCATGGGAAATCCATTGCCGGGAGCTACGAAATCTTCGTTGATCACCCGCAGTGAGCGAAAACCCATCCAGTGCGGGTCACGATATTGATCGAATGAAAATGTGTGGCGGGTGTTGAGCCAACCATAGTCGCCACCGCCACGTTCGGTACTGGGACGAATTTCTAGCATAATTGTCTCTCGATGTTTATTAGATGAATAACAGTGCGGAAAGATTCGAAGCGGGCGAGCTCCGTTCGTCTTCGCTCAAGGCAGTCCACCCACACGGTCAACGTAACCACACGCGCTACTAGCGGCCAGATTCCGGAAGTCGTAACACCCGTGTAGAGGCGTGCACTATGCAGAGTACGGCGGCTCGTGCCGATGGCTTTCTGAAGAGCGGAATCGAAGCCATGCGCCTGCAATCTCGGGTTGCGGTCCTATTGACTCTCGTCTTGGCGGGATGCGGTGGCCGCGCCACGCCAGCTGCCGGATTCATCAATCAAACCAGGCATAGCGACTCCGAATTGCAATCGCTCTGGCAAGCCGCGCAGCAGAATTTGTCGCAGCAGATTGATCTGAATCCGCTGGAGCAGGAGATGAACAACGCCGCTCCGCACATTTTGCCCGGAGATGCGCGGGTGTGGACGGTTTCTCCGCGGCAACTCGCCGTTTCATCGCAGGCAGATATTTCAGCGGCGACTTTTTATGCGGCCACCGGAAGGCTGCGACCTGATCCAACGGGATTGATCACATGCCCGCAGCCCTGCAACGTCAATTACGCTCCGGCATATTCGCTATATCGCCAGCCAATGATCCGCTATGCGGCGTCATGGGAGTTTTCTGGAAACAATTTCGATGTGCTGGTCGAGTACGAGTTTGAAAACCAGATATTGAATGCGCTGAGGTACGACCTGAAATGGAGATGAGAGCGCGGTCGCGATGACAAGCGAGGATGAGCAGCTACTCGTACGCGAGCGCATCAATCGGATCTTTCTGCGCAGCCTTAAATGCGGGATACACTGCACCCGCCAATGAGCCAACGATCGCAATTGCAGCTGCCCTTAGCAACCATCCGGTAGTTATATCCACGGGCAAGGTTGTGCGCTGCCGGACTCCAGCGCTGGCCGCCAGACTGAATGCAATCCCGACAATGATTCCGCCTAAGGCAAGCAACGTTGTCTCGCGCAGAATCACGTTCACCACGTACATCTTCGAAGCACCCAAAGACTTCAATATCCCGATCTCGCGCGTACGCTCCATTACAGCTGTGTACATGGATTGAAAGATGACTATGAACCCGATCGTCACAGATATTCCGATCACAATGCGGATGAATGTGGAGAGCATCGGAATGTTATCTGGAGTGAACATGGCAAGGTAGTCACGCATCGGCTGGACGGTGTAGCTCGACATTCCAGGCACATTTTTAATCTCATTCACGACGGAGTCTACCTCTGCGGAGTTATCGGCTTTCACGTACAGATTAACGGCTTTTCCCGGAGTGCCATTCAGTTCCTGCAGTGTGGCTAGCGGAACGAATAATCGCGCTCCCTTACCGTGAGCCACAATTCCTGCAACGCGGAAATTGTGATTAAAAAGCTCAATCGTGTCGCCAATTTTCACGTGCTTGCCGTTGGTGTAGATATCGTCAACCAGAATGTCATCGGGTCCCCGCAAGGGCCCGCCCTTCAGGTAAACGAATGGTCGCAGAGCATCGTAAGAGCTGAGATCGATACCAAAAATATTTTGCAAAGCTCCCGCAGTCGAAACTTTCATGATTACGGGCGAAACCACCGCCACATGTGGCAACTTCGCCAAAATGTCGGCGATTTTTACGGGGATGGCAGCATCGCTCAGACCAACAATGTTTGACGCCCCCGGCGGCAGCACGATCACGTCGGCGCCAATCCCGGCCTGACGGGAACGGGAATCGTGCAGCATCCCCAGAGCAAAGCCTACGATCATCAATATCAGTGTGACTTCGAGCGCAATGGCAACAACGCTGATCGCCGACCGCAAGGGCCGGTGCGCCAGGTTCGAGACAATCATTTTGTTCATCATGGAGAAGAAGCTCTTAGCTTTTAGCTCGCAGCTTGAACCCTACGGATCAGCGCCCGTTCATCAGCTAAGGGCTAAAGGCTAACAGCTATCTTAATGGCTTCCGCCGGCATGCGTGGTGCCTGGGTTCTGATCAAGATGAATCACCTGGGCCCCAGGCGGTTGTTGCAATGCAAACTTTTCATTACCGAGCGCAAGATTCATGGTGAGCTTGATCATGGTCAGGGTAATTTTGTATTCCTCTTCGGGGCGCCAGATCTCGATACGCGAAGGAAATACCACCGCGTTGTAATCCTTGTAGTCGCTGTAGTGCGCGTCGGTAACCAGCGTCCCGGATTCGTCGTAGATAAGCTGTCGATTGGGCAGAAGGTCAAGACGACTGAAAATGATCTTGCGCGAAAGCCAGCTGTCGCCGCCACGGCTACGAATTACGTCAATGATGTAATCGGGCTGCTCGTACCTGTGGTTCTTATCGAGGGTGACGGTTTCGGTGCCATTCTCGAGCACTGCGGTTTCGTTCGGCACGTCAATCTCTCGCAGCAGCAGGGCATCGTAAATGACCTGAGGTCGCAAGTTCTCGAGCGGCTGCTGCGGATTTGGAGTTACCAGATCATTGCGCCCAACCACGAAACGGTTCTTGGGCGGGATCGAAACCTTGAATTCCTGGCCATCGCTCACCATGTCGAATGCGGTGTTCCGGATGATGGGCAGCAAACCAATCATCCGTAGCATTGCCGGCTTGCGCGCCAGCACATAGCCGCGAATCTGCTCGTATTCCGTGATTTTGCCCTTCTTGGCGCCGCCGACAGCGGTATCGATATCCACCGTCGCCTGCATGCTCTGGATTTTCGTCGCCTGGGAATTGATGTAGTTGAGCAAATCCTGTTTCGTGGAGGCTTTTACGGCGATGGCCGGACTCTGCTCCACCTTGCGGGTGTGAAATAAACATCCGCCAAGTGGCGCGAGTATCACATGCATGCAGATTGTTTTAGAAAATGAGGCCATGCAGTTCTTCGCGACGGACCTTGTAAACAGTATATAGAGATGGCGCTTACGGCCATTACGCTTCCTGAAATTATTGACTTAAGAGAATCCTACTTGCCCATGACAGCGCGGCGAAAGGCGGCAACATTCTTATTGTGTTCTTCTAAGGTGCTTGAGAAACGGTGATGTCCGTTTCCATCGCTGACGAAATACAGATATCGCGTATCGGCAGGGTGCATGGCTGCCTGCAGCGAGCTTTTGCCTGGGTTCGCGATTGGACCGGGCGGCAAGCC